>NZ_JAQECM010000069.1:0-9912 GCF_027669965.1 Candidatus Collinsella stercoripullorum
CCCCTTGTCACACAAACTACCGAAGCCTCAAAAAGATACACACCATACCGCAATCCTGCCAAACCGGACAGCGGGATTCAGGCTCCTTCGACGGGGTTCAAGGCCATCGCGGCTACGGCCACTGCCGCGACCACGGCCGCAGCCGCGGCCGATCCCGGCACCGATTCCGAGGTCACAGCCACGGCCGCAAGCGCGATCGATCCCACAGCCGCAGCCTCGGTCGCGGCCTCGGCGACGCGGTCAGTAGTGGCACACGTCGCACGCTGCGCGGATGCGCGCGAGGACCGGCTCCGCCTCGTCGCTTGCGAAGAACCGGTAGGTCGACTCCGGCACGAGGCGCCTCACGGTATCCAGGTCGCCGGTCTGCAGGGCGCAGCGAACGGTCGAGGCGCTCACGACGCTGCCGTCGACCTCCAGGCGCGGCACCACGACGCACTCGATCCCCGCATGCGGCAGCTCCTCGCACATCACGCGGTTGTAGACGCCGGTCACCTGGCTCGCGGGCTCCTCGCCCACGAAGCGCCGCGTGATGCCGAGCTCGGCGGCGATACGGCAGAACACGGCGATGTCCAGCCGCGCGTGCCCCTCGTTCACCGCGACGTCGTCCTTCAGGAAATAGCTCGGGAAGGTGGCGGAGGAGATGATGTAGGGGCCCGATTCGTGCACCACGACGTTCCCGAGGTCGGCCACCCCCTCGCGGACGAGGCGCATGCGCACGTCGAAGGGCACGAGGCTCGCGTCCTCGCTGACCACGAACAGGTGGAGGGTGTCGCACGCCGACGCCGCGACCTCGACGAGATGGCGGTGCCCGAGCGTGAAGGGATTGGCGTTCATGACGACGGCCCCCGCGGTCCCCGGCCTGCGCGACGAGGAGAGCCGCCGCAGGTACCCGGGGAACCCGTCGGGACGGTTCTCGAGGAACGACAGGGTGCCGTCGACGCGGGCGATCTCATGGAAGCCGAGGTCGCGGAAGAACTTCGCCGCCGTCGTCTTGGTGTAGACGAACAGCTTGAGGTTGCCGCGCTCGTACTCGACCTCGATCAGGTGGGTGATGAGCTTGTTCATGAGGCCCTCGCCCTGATGCTCCGAGCTCACGGCGAGACAGCGCAGCGTGTTGCCGAAACAGCTGCCGGTGCCGATCACGTTGAGGTCGTCATCGACGATGGCGCAGGTGTAGTCGAGGTTGGCGTCGCGCTCGATGCCCTCCTGCGCGAGCAGCGCGTCGACTTTGGCGAGCGTGGCGCGGTCCTGCGGCCAGACCTTGGAGACGAGGTATTCGGCGGGCATGCGTGCTCCCTTCGATGGATGCCGGTCGGTGGCCCGGGCGGGTGTCTTATGGCAGGGGCGCCGCGGGGAAATCCCCGTCCGCGCGGTATTGCTCCTTGATGAGCTCGATGAGCGCCCGCACCTGCGGGAGGCTCTCGGACTCCTTCTGGCAGTCGACGTACATGCGCCGGATGAACGGCTCGCCGTTGGCGAAGGTGCACGGGCGGATGCAGCCGTCGAAGCCGCCGAGGACGATCTCGGGCAGAAGCGCCCAGCCGATGCCGCGGCGGACCAGCTCCTGGCAGGTCATGAGGTCGGTGACGTTGATGCGGTTGGCGTCGTTGCCGAGGTTGTTCTCGTGGAGCCAGCGCGTCATCAGCGCGGTGTGCGCGATATCGGTGGTGTGGTTGATGTAGGTGAGCTCGGACAGCGGCCTGTCGGCGAGCTCGGCGGTGCAGACGGCGCAGATGCGCTCCTGGGCGAGCAGGTACTGCATGCCGTCCCACGGCAGCTCGCCGCGCAGGACGGCGACGTCGAGCTGGCCGGTCTGGAGGCTGGCGTGCAGCGTGCGGCTCTGCCCGGTCACGATGTCGAGCTGGACGCGGGGGTAGCGCCTATGGTACTCGGCGATGAGCTCGGGAAGGTGCACGATGGAGTAGTTGATGGAGAACCCCGCGCTCAGCGAGCCGCAGATCTCGCCCTGGCTCGCGCCGAGCTCGCGGCGCAGCAGCTCGAGCTCGCGGCGGGCCTGGGCCGTGCGCTCGAGCGCGAGCTCACCTTCTGGGGTGAAGCGGACGCCCTTGCGCGTGCGGATGACGATCTCGCAGCCGAGCTCGCGCTCGATCGCCTTGATGCGCTTGGACAGCGCCGACTGCGTGAGGTAGAGCCGGTCGGCGGCGTGCGTGATGTTGCCGCACTCCTTGAGCATGTGCAGCAGGGAGAAGTCCTTCTCGTCCAACGGGGCCTCCAGAACCATCGGGGGACGTTCGCGGTGTTCAATTAATGTTCTTCATGCAAAATGCGCTATTCATTCCTTGAGTTCATAGCACATAGTATCGGAACGATGTGGAGCAGCTATGGCATAACGGCATGATATCGCCGTCCAAAATGGAATAACAGCAGGAGGAACAGAGAAAGAACAGGTGGGCGGAGGCTGCATGCCGGCAGACGGCTCAAACCGGAGGGGGAGGGCACCCAAATTCAAAGTATGACTAAATGGAATCGATTACCACGAAAAACATGATGGTCAGTACATCTTGCTTCGGCCCTACGATGGGGTGCAGACCAGGTGCCCGGACGGGCGACCGGGGCGGGGGGCATCGGGCGCATCCCCGCGACGGCCCGCCGCCGATGCGGCGGGAGGCCCCGGTCCGGCTCCATCCGGGACCGCAACCGAACCGAGAGGAGAGCGAATGGTAATCGAGAAGACGGCCGTAGCGGGCACGCTCGAGTCCAGCGACGCCCAGGTCACGGTGGAACCCGCCGCGGACCTCGCGCTCGCCATCGAGAGCAGCGTGCTCAACCAGTACGGGCGCCAGATCAAGGCGACCGTCGAGGAGACCCTCGGGCGCCTCGGCGTCACGACCGGGCACGTGTCCGTGGTCGACAAGGGTGCGCTCGACTGCACCATCAAGGCGCGCGTCGAGGCGGCGGTGTTCCGCAGCTGCGACGCGTCCGCATCCGATATCCCCTGGGGAGGTGCCGTCCGCTCATGACGAAGATCACCCGTCCGCGTCCGAGCAAGGACCGCCTGCGCCGCACCATGATGTTCATGAACGCGCAGCGTCCCGGTCTCATCAAGGACGCCTACATCTACGGCTGCGATTCGATCATCCTCGATCTGGAGGACGCGGTCGCCGTCAACCAGAAGGACGCCGCGCGGTTCAGCCTGTACCACGCGCTGACCGAGGTTGACTACGGTGACACCGAGGTCATCGTCCGCATCAACGGCCTGGACACCGAGTACTGGCGCGAGGACGTCCGCGTGTGCGTCGCCGGCGGCGCCGACGGCATCCGCATCGCGAAGTGCGAGAGCGCCGACATGGTCCGCCAGGTCGAGGCGGCCGTCGAGGCGGCCGAGCGCGAGTTCGGCGTCGAGGTGGGGCGTACCCTGCTCATGGCGGCCCTCGAGAGCCCGCTGGGCATCATGAACGCCTACGAGATCTGCACCGCGAGCGACCGCATGCTCGGCTGCGCCATCTCGGGCGGCGACTTTCGCCAGAGCATGCACGTGCAGATCGAGCCGGACGGCGTGGAGATGCAGGCAGCCCGCGGTCAGATGCTGCTCGCGGCCCGCGCCGCCGGCGTCCAGTGCCTGGACACCATGTATCCCAACCTGGACGACGAGGAGGGCTTCCGCCGCGAGGTCGACCTGGTCGCGCGCATGGGATTCGATGGCAAGTCGGTCATCAACCCCAAGCAGATCGCCTACATCCACGAGCGCTTCGCGCCCACGCCCAAGCAGATCGCCCATGCGGAGAAGATCGCGCGCAGCTGCCGTGCGCAGTCCGAGGCCGGCATCGGCGTGTACGTGGTGGACGGCAAGATGGTCGACCCGCCGTTCTACAAGGAGGCGGAGCGCATCATCGAGCTCGCCAAGAAGTGCGGCGTCTACCACGGCGACCTGTAGAGAGGAGATACGCTCATGATCAATGCGGTGGGGCGCGACATCCCCGATTACCTGCTCACCGACGGCCGCGAGGTCTACCAGGGCCGCTTCGCCAAGGACGGCCAGGTCATCAAACGCGATTCGCCCGCCTGCGTGGTGCGCGAGAAGCCGACGGCCGACAAGCTCGTCGGCACGATCCGCGAGGCGTGCGAGAAGTGCGGCGTGCACGACGGCATGACCATCTCGTTCCACAGCGAGTTCCGCAACGGCGACTACACGGCCAGCCAGGTCGTGAAGGTGCTCGTCGAGGAGCTCGGCGTGCGCGACCTGCGCGTGGCGGCCACCTCCCTGGGCGATGCCCACGACCTGCTCGCCGATTACATCGAGCAGGGCATCATCACGCACATCGAGTCCTCGGGCGTGCGCGGGCGGATCGGCGAGGCCATCTCGCACGGCAAGCTGAAGGAGCCCGCGATCATCCGCTCCCACGGCGGGCGCCCCCGCGCCATGATGGCCGGCGAGGTCCATGTGGACGTGGCCTTCCTCGCCGCGGCCACCTCGGACAAGGCGGGCAACGCCAGCGGCACCGGCGGCAAGAGCAACTGCGGTTCCCTGGGCTTCGCCATCCCCGACTCCCAGTACGCCGACAAGGTCGTCGTCATCACGGACTGCCTGGTCGATTTCCCCAACGTGCCGGCATCCATCAAGTGCGAGGACGTCGACTACGTGGTCGTGGTCGACCAGATCGGCGATCCCCGGCGCATCGCCTCCAAGGAGGCGCGTTTCACCCAGGACCCGCGCGAGCTCATGATGGCCGAGCGCGCGGCCGACATCATCGCCGCGCTTCCCTACTTCACCGACGGCTTCTCGTTCCAGACGGGCGCCGGCGGCCCGTCGCTCGCCGTGAACCGCTTCCTCGAGAGCCATATGCGCGAGAAGGGCATCAAGATGGGCTTCGCCCTGGGCGGGGTCACGGGAGCCATCTGCAACCTCATGGACAAGGGCCTCGTGGGCAAGATCCTGGATACGCAGGACTTCGACCTCACGGCCATCAAGCACCTGGAGGAGAACCCCAACCACGTGGAGATGAGCCAGAGCGAGTACGCGAACCCCGGCTCCAAGGGCGCGTACGTGAACTACCTCGACTACATGGTGCTCTCCGCGCTCGAGATCGACACGAAGTTCAACGTCAACGTCATCACGGGCTCCGACGGCGTGGTGCGCGGCGCGCCGGGAGGCCATCCCGACACGGCGGCGAGCTCCAAGTGCTGCATCATCGTGACGCCGCTCGTGCGCGGGCGCATGGCGACGGTCTGCAAGGACGTCACCACCGTCACCACCCCGGGCGAGTGCGTCGACGTGCTCGTGACCGATTACGGCACCGCGGTGAACCCCGCCCGCCAGGACATCATCGACTGCCTCGACGCCGCGGGCATCCCGCACGTCAGCATCGAGAGCCTGCAGGAGCGGGCCTACGCCATCGTGGGCGAGCCCGATCCGCTCGAGTGGGAGGACCGGGTCGTGGCCATCGTCGAGGCCCGCGACGGCACGATCCTGGACGTCATCCGCCAGATCAAGCCTTACTCCCTCGATAAGTAACAGCCATCCCGATCCCGGCGGCGCCGCAGGCCTGCACGCGTTCGGCGCCGCCGGGTGGATACGAGGGCGAGGAGCCCGGCAGCTTCACTCCGGCTGCCGGGCTCCTCGCTGTTTCGCATGCGGGGGTGCCGCCGATGCGGGACGCGACCTCGGGGCGGGCTCGCGCCCGGGTGCGCCTAACGGGCCGGCGGGGCGCCCTCGAAGGTCCAGGCGCGGCGGTAGTCGAGCGCGTCGAGGCTGAGGATTCCCTCGAGGAGGCCGAAGAAGATGCCGAGCGAGAGCAGGTCCGCGGCGCCCCCGGGGCTCACGTTGCGCGCGATGAGCACCCCGTCGTAGGCGATGAGCTCGTCGACGAGGGCGTCCTCGGGAAGGTTCCGCTCGTCGAGGGCGCGGCAGAAGGCGCGGTGATCGGCGAGCGCCCCCATGCCGCCGCGGTGCACCACGTTGGTGTCCTCGAGCACGGCCATGAGCTTGACGAGGGCGCGCAGCAGGACGTCGCCCGCATCGGGCGCGCACGCCAGCTCCGACCGGCGGCCGCGCAGGTAGGGCAGGAGCAGCTCGCGCAGGCGGGGGTAGCCGAGCGCCGCCTCGCCGCGGATGCCCTTGATGCCGCTCTCGAGGAAGATCCGCTCGCCGTGGGTGAGCCCTCCGCCGCTCCCGGGGCCCCCGGAGCGGGCGAGCAGCTCGCGCACGTCGTGGTCGAGCAGGCAGGCTCCCATGCGGGATACGAGGTCCAGGATCTCGTCGCTGTCGGCGGGGGAGAGGGGCAGGCCGCGCCCCTCGGACAGCAGGGAGCCCGCGGCCCCGAGGATGAGGGCGAAGGTGAAGTTCGCCCCCTTGTGCGTGTTGACGCCGCCCGTCGCCGCGAACATGGCGCGCTCGGCATCGATGCCGATGCGGCGCATCTCGTCCGCGAGCCCGGCGGCATCGGCGCCGTCCGCGCCCAGGCGGAACCCGGCTGCGGCGTATGCGGAGAGGAAGGGCTCGAGTGCGGCGGCGCTGGCGAGGAAAGTCGAAAGGTCCATATCGGTGTGCGCGCCGTTGGTGCGCCGGTCGACCAGGCCCGGCTTGGGGGTGAGGCGCGCCTCGGCGACGAGCGATGCGGCGGCGAGGCGCGCGAGGTGCCCTGCGGCGACCTCGCCGTCAGCGGATGCCACGGTCGGTCATCTCGCTGCTCACGAAGCCGTGCGAGTTACGCAGGTGCGCGCGCACGACCGGCTCGATCTTGCTCTCCGGGCCGAAGCGCATCGCGAGGTAGATCCCCCAGTGCTCCTCGAGCGCCTGGTTGCGGCGGATCTCCGGACGGATGGAGACGTCGCGGAAGTAGCTCGAGTACGCCTGCAGGGGCGCGATGATGCTCATGAGGCGGGGGCTGTCCGCCTTGGTGAAGATGAAGCGGTTGAAGTCGTTCATGTTCTGGATGACGCCGTCGACGTCGCCCTGGGCGTTGCAGCGCTGCCCGTGCTCGAGCAGGGCGCGGAGCTCCTCGAACTCCTCCTCGCTCATGTTGCGGGCGGCCTTGGTGGTGGCGAGGACCTCGAGCACGCTGCGGATCTCGAACACCTCGTCGGCATCGCGGCGGGTGATGCCGCGGACGATCACGCCGCTGCCGGGCTTGCGCTCGACGAGGCGCTCGTCGGCGAGCTGGTCCAGGGCGGCGCGGATGGGGGTCCTGCTGATGTGGAGCGCCGCTGCGAGCTGCTTCTCGTTGATGGCGGTCCCCGCCGGGACGCGTCCGAGCGCGATCGCTTGGCGGAACGCGGCGAGCAGCACGTCTTTGAGCGGGGCGTTCTTGGAGAGGTCGAGGAACTCACAGAGCGTGAGCATCAAAGAATCAGTGTCCACCCAATACCTCCTAGGTGCTCCGGTCGCGCGCTGCATATGTGTCATTCTAATGGACGGCACGCGCCCTTCCCGTACTGAACGGCAGATTAGGTGTCGCGAGAGATTCCATTTAGGAAACGAACGGGCGTCCTGTGCCGCTCGGTTCACAGAAAACCGCGGCCGCCGGGGAGGCGACCGCGGTTCGGAAAGAGGGAGCCGATGTCAAACCGGCAGAGCCCTTAGGCCTGCGGGATGTACAGCGGGATGGCGCCGGTGGCCATGATCGTGACGACGAAGATCACGAAGATGCACGCGGCCCACTTGCCCGCGGCGCGCTGCCACTCGCCCAGGTCCTGGCCGGTGAGGCGCAGGAGCAGGTAGATGAAGGCGGTCAGCGGGGACAGCAGGTGGAACGCCTGGCCCATGAGGGAGGCGAGGGCCATCTGCAGACCGGTGAAGCCGTAGGCGTAGCCGGCCTCGGCGATGGCGGGCATGACGCCGAAGTAGAAGCCGTCGTTCGAGATGAAGAACGTGCCGGGCGCGGAGATGAGGCAGACGATGAGGCCCCAGAAGCCCGCGAGCTGCTGCGGGATGATGGTGATCAGCGACTGCGCGACCGCGTCGGACATGGACAGACCGAGCTCGGAATCGCCCTGGAACAGGCCCATGAAGATGCCGGCGCCGAAGATCAGGATGACGACCTGGACGGCGTCGCCGCCGTTGTCACCGATACGGGCGGACTGGTCCTTGAGGTTCGGGTAGTTCACGAGCAGGGCGAGGATGGTACCCACGATGAAGAGCATCTGGTTGGGCAGGGAGATGGCCTCGATGAACGAGCCGGCGACGAGCCATGCGATGAGCACGACGGTCATGATGGCGTTGAAGGCCCAGTTCTGAGGACGGCGGATGGCGAGGGTGTCGGGATCGTCGATAGCGGTGAGCTCATCGATCTCGGCCTGGGTGAACTCGTGCACACCGAGGCGCTCGCGCTCCTTCTTGCCCATGTAGCGGGCGACGACCACGATGTTGAAGATGACGGAGATGATCATGCCCGGCATGAGGTAGCTCAGGATGTCGCCGCCGACGTTGGTGACCGCCATGGCGCGGGCCGTGGGGCCGCCCCAGGGCAGCAGGTTCATGACCGTGTTCTGAAGGATGACCAGGACGGCCAGGTTCATCTTCTTCATGCCCAGCTTCTCGTAGATGGGCAGGAACGCCGCGCAGCACACCAGCGTGGTGGTGGTGCCGTCGCCGTTCATGGAGATGGCGGCCGCGACGACCGAGGTTGCGATGAGGACCTTCATCGGGTCGCCCTTCGCGAACTCGATCATCTTCTTGGTGATGGGGTCGAACAGACCGGCATCGAGCATGATCGAGAAGTACAGGATGGCGAACAGAAGCAGGATGCCCGTGTTCGCGGTGGTGCCCAGGCCGTTCATGACCCAGTCGCCCAGTAGCGTCCACTGCGAGATGTTGCCCGTCGCGATCAGCATGATGAGCGCGAAGACGAGCGGAATCGAGCAGAGGGCGACGAGCGGGGACAGCTTCTTGGTCATGACCACGAACATGAAGACCGCGATCATGAGCCATCCGAGTATGGTGATAACCATAATCTTCCCTTCCCTTTCCCTTTTCCAATAGAAACCGACAGTACGCGGCGGCTTGCGACAGTGCAGCGATCGCAGGCGGCCGATGCTCGGGCGAAACGATAGCGCCTTGCTTACGAAAAATACGCAAAGGGCACACGTTTGGAACACGAGAAATACAACCGGTGTCCTAGGGATTCATAAAGTCGCAGGTAGCGGAAGTGGACCGCAGTTCTGGAAAGGGGGTTGGATTATCGGGGGACCGTTTACCACCTCGATTCCTACCGTTCACCGGAGGTGGGTTCGTGCGATATCGGCGGCTTTTGGCCGCAAAAGCCCTCGATTACTAGAATCTGAACAGGAAAACGCAAGCGTAAGAGGGGTGAGACAGCAGAAAGACACGCGTGCTCGCCAGCGAACAACGAAAGTGCAATCAGTCCAATATGTACGAATATAAAGTAGAGGCCATGAATCGTAGGCACGGATACGTGGCAATCGCGTCCGATTGCCGGGATAACCGAGGGGAAGTGAGTGAATGGGCTTCTTTGATTGGCTGCGTCACCGCAACGCCGATTCCGACGAGGCGAGGCCCGCGGCGGCCCCGTCCGCGGCGGACGCCGCCGAGGTCGCGGCGCCGGTGCAGCCTCGGGACGAGTGGGAGCCGGTCGCGCCGTTCGTCCCGGTCGATGCCGCCGAGCACCGCACCGTCGTGGTGGCCGCGACGGCCATCGCCGCCGGCGACCGTCCCGAGAGCCAGATGGTGGTGCGCCGCGTGAGCGCGGTCAACCCCGAGCACCGGCTCGTCTCGTGCATCGCGTCGGCCATCGCCGCCGGTTCGATGGAAACCAGTCAGTTCGTCGTCAAGAACATCTATAAGAAGGTAACGGAGGAAGACCATGCTGCGTAAATTCAAGATCTCTATCGACGGCACCCAGTACATGGTGGAGATGGAGGAGATCGGCGCCCCGACGCCGACGCCCGCCGACGCCGTGGCCGCGCCCGCACCGGCCCCCGCGCCCGCCGCGGCCC
>NZ_JAQECM010000007.1:0-52520 GCF_027669965.1 Candidatus Collinsella stercoripullorum
CGCCCGGTCGATCCGGGGAGCGCGGGCGGCGGGCCGCCGGGAACGGACGGGCCGCGCCCTGGCGCCGGGAAGCAGACGGCGGCGCCGGGCCGCCGAGGCCCGACGCCGCCAGGAAAAGAGGGGCGCGCCTATCGTCCGGATGCCGCGGATGCGGCGCCCCGCCGCGCCGTGGAGTCGCGGTCGGCGCAGCGGGCCCAGTGCGCTAGCGGATGTTGTAGAACGCGTTCATGCCCGCGTACTCGGCGCTCGTGTACAGCTCGTCCTCGATGCGGATGAGCTGGTTGTACTTGGCGATGCGGTCCGAGCGGCAGGGCGCGCCGGTCTTGATCTGGCCGGCGTTCACGGCGACGGCGAGGTCGGCGATCGTGGAGTCCTCGGTCTCGCCGGAGCGATGGCTCACGATGCAGGCGTACCCCGCGCGCTTGGCCATCTCGATGGCCTCGAGGGACTCGGTGAGCGTACCGATCTGGTTGACCTTCACGAGGATGGCGTTCGCGGCGCCGAGCTCGATGCCCTTCTTCAGGCGCTCGGTGTTGGTGACGAACAGGTCGTCGCCCACCAGCTGGACCTTGTCGCCGATGCGCTGGGTCAGCTTGACCCAGCCGTCCCAATCCTCCTCGGCCAGGCCGTCCTCGATGGAGATGATCGGGTACTTCTCGACGAGCTCGGCCCAGTAGTCGATCATCTCGTCGGTGGTGAGCTCGCGGCCCTCGCCCGAGAGCACGTACACACCGCGCTCGGCGTCGTAGCACTCGGTGGTCGCGGGGTCCATGGCGATCTTGAAGTCGTCGCCCGGCTTGTAGCCGGCGGCCTCGATGGCCTTGACGATGTACTGCAGCGGCTCCTCGTTGCTCTTGAGGTCGGGTGCGAAACCGCCCTCGTCGCCCACACCGGTGCTGTGGCCGGAGTCCTTGAGGACGCTCTTCAGCGTGTGGTAGACCTCGGCGCACCAGCGCAGGCCCTCGGTGAAGGTGGGAGCGCCGACCGGCATGATCATGAACTCCTGGAAGTCCACGTTGTTGTCGGCGTGGACGCCGCCGTTCAGGATGTTCATCATCGGCGTGGGCAGGGTGTGGCCGTTCACGCCGCCGAGGTACTGATAGAGCTCCAGGTCCGTGGACTGCGCGGCGGCGCGGGCCACGGCCAGGGACACGCCGAGGATGGCGTTGGCACCCAGGTTGGCCTTGTTGGGGGTCCCGTCGGCCTCGATGAGGGCGGCGTCGACGGCGCGCTGGTCGAACGCGTCCATGCCGATCACGGCATCGGCGAGCTCCTTGTTCACGTGGTCGACGGCCTTCGTGACGCCCTTTCCGAGGTAGCGTCCCTTATCGCCGTCGCGCAGCTCGACGGCCTCGAAGGCGCCCGTGGAGGCCCCGGAGGGCACCATGGCGCGGCCGAAGGAGCCGTCGTCGAGCACGACCTCGACCTCGACCGTGGGATTGCCGCGCGAATCGAGGACCTCGCGACCGTAGACGTCCAGAATCTCACTCATTGCATCGTCCTTTCCGCTGGAGACCAGCTGGATGATCCATGCCCGGGCTTGGTTACCCAAAGCAAACTTTAGTCAGTATTCCCGATTGCGCGGGGTTTATCCACGGCAAGGCGATGCGAATCGGCGCGGGGCAGATCTTTGTTCCCGATACCCGCGGACCCGTCACTCCCCGTCCTTGACGCCGTCCCACAGCGCGTTGAGCTCGGAGGTGGAGAGGTCCTCGAGCCGCTCGCCGCGTTCGCGCGCGATGCCCTCCATGGCCGCCCACCGGCGGCGGAACTTGGCCGTGGAGGCGCGCAGGGCGCCCTCGGCGTCGATGCCCTCCTTGCGCGCCACGTTCACCAAGGCGAACAGCATATCGCCGAACTCCAGGGAGCGGGCGTCGCTGCCGGGCTCCTCCGCCTCGAACTCGGCGCGCTCCGATGCGACCTGGTCCCACACGTCCTCGACCGTGTCCCACTCGAAGCCCGCCTTGGCGGCGCGCTTGGACACCTTCTGCGCCTGCATGAGTGCGGGAAAGGCCAGGGGCACGCTGTCGAGCAGCCCCTCGGGCGCGGGCTCGGCGTCGGCCCCGTCGGTCGAGGCGGCCCCGTCCTCCGCAGCGTTGCGCCCCTCGCGCTCGGCCCGCTTGACCTCGTCCCAGATGTCCAGGACCGCATCGGCGTCCCGCGCCCCCTCGGCCGAGCCGAACACGTGCGGATGGCGCCGCACGAGCTTCTCGTCGAGGTCGCGCACCACGTCGTCGATCGTGAACTCCCCGGCGTCCGCGGCGATCTGGGCGTGCAGGACCACCTGCATGAGCACGTCGCCCAGCTCCTCGCGCAGATGCGCGGCGTCCCCGGACTCGATGCAGTCGACGGCCTCGTACGCCTCCTCGATCATGTTCCCGGCGATGGAGGCATGCGTCTGCTCGCGGTCCCACGGGCAGCCGTCGGGCTGGCGGAGGCGCCAGATGGTCCGGACGAGCGACTGGAACGAGGCGCGCGCGTCGGCGAGCGTCGACTCGTCGCGCGCCGCACCGGCCGCGGGCGGGCTCCCTGCGGTCTCGTCCATGGCTACTCCTCCCCCATCACGATGTGGGAGAACGCCTCGGTCAGCGGCAGGCTGTCATCGTAGATGCCGTAGCTGTGCGTGCCGTCCTTGGGAATGGAGACGCTGCCGGGGTTGAACGCCCAGATGCCCGGATGGCCGGGGACGGCCTCGTTCACCTTGACGTGCGTGTGGCCGTAGACGATCGCCGAGCCCTCGGGCAGCTCGGGCAGGTTGTCCACGCTGTTGTGGAACCCCGCGCCGAAGACGTGGCCATGGGTGCAGAACAGCTCCCGGCCGGACGGCGCGAGCACCGGGGCGCTGTCGGCCATGCACGGGAACGAGAGGACCATCTGGTCGACCTCGGCCTCGCAGTTGCCGCGCACGGCGACGACCCTCCCCGAAGCGGCGAGGTCGTTCAGCAGGGCGATCACGCGCTTGGGCGCGTAGTCGCGCGGGAGGTCGTTGCGCGGCCCGTGGTAGAGCAGGTCGCCCAGCAGCAGGACGCGGTCGGGGCGCTCCTCCCCGATGGCGGCCATGAGGCGCTCCGCCCAGTAGGCGGAGCCGTGGATGTCGGATGCGATGAGAAACTTCATGCGATTCCCTTCCAGAGGATCGGGCCGTCCCGCGCGTCGCGGCGACGGCGGTTCGGCGTTCGGACGGAGTCGGCCGGGATGCGGAGGACCGGGACGATGCGGAAGCCGGGCGGCGCGCCGGACGTCAGGGCAGCGCCTCGAAGCGAACGCGGCGCGAGAAATGGAAGTAGACGGCCACGATCGCGAGGTTGACCGCCGCGGGCCATACGAAGCCGGGTACGAGGACGTAGACGACCACGGACACCGCGTTGAGCACGACGGCGAGCCACGACACCCCGATGTAGTACACCTCGAGACCGCGTGCGGGACGGTTGGCCACGCCGATGCCCGCCGCCCCGAGCACGAGGTCGAGCAGGGCCGTCGCAAGCGAGCAGATGGCGAGCAGCAGGCCCGTCGACGTGTTGGCGAACATGAGCGCCATGCCCGTCCACGCCGCCATGCCGACCGCGGCGAGCACCGCGATGAAGCTCATGACCTTGAGCGCCTTCTGATTGGATGACATCTTCGGTCTCCTTCCCTCGCGCGGCGCGACCGACCGCGCTGTGGGGGTTATACCCAACCGGGAGCCCGCGCACGCAGACCGCCCGGAGCATGCGGGGTGGGGCGCCGCCGGCGCCAAGCGCCCGGCGAACGGCAAGACCGATCGGAAGCATGCAGGGCGAGCGGCCCGTCGGCGCGAAGGCGAGGGCGCCGGCCTCGAGGCCACCGGCCGAGGGACCCGCCGGCGCGAAGCCGGGGGTGCCGGGCTGCCGCCCTAGCGGCCGGACTCCCGCTCCACCTGCACGGCGGCGTACGCGAACGCGGCCGCGATGGCGAGGCTGACGAGCCCCGAGGGGATGATTCCCCCGGAAAGGACCATGAGCAGCACGTTGCACAGATTCGCCCATACGCCGAGCCACATGGGCAGACGGAGGCGCCCGATCCTCGACGGCGCGTTCGCCGCGCCGATGCCGAGCGCACCCGCCACGAGCCCGAGCACGGCGGAAAGCCCCATGGTCGCGACCTGCAGGGGGTCGAGTTGCATCTCGCCCGTCGAATGCAGGACCCACAGGGTGATGGCCAGGTCGATCCCGGCGATGAGGGCCAGGAAGCTCAGGACCTTGAGCGCTTTTCGCATAGGGGACATCGGACTCCTCTTTCCGTCGGGAGGGACACGGGGGCGCCGGCAGGAAGCGGCGACGCTGCCGGGCTCGCTACAGCCCGGCCTCTCGCGACGCCCGGGCCGCGTCCATCACGCGCTGGAGGGCGATGCCCTCGCGGCGGGCGATGGCGGCGCAGTCCTCGAACTCGGGGGCC
Organism: Candidatus Collinsella stercoripullorum; assembly: GCF_027669965.1. NCBI lineage: Bacteria > Bacillati > Actinomycetota > Coriobacteriia > Coriobacteriales > Coriobacteriaceae > Collinsella > Candidatus Collinsella stercoripullorum. The sequence continues at coordinate 4,414 of NZ_JAQECM010000007.1, forward strand.
TCGCGGCGCGAGCCGTCGGGGAGCTCCACGCGCTTCATGCGCACCGCGCCCCACGGCGTCGGGACCTCCTCGATCGCGCGCGCGAGCACCGTGCGCTCCATGCGGACGCGCCGGACGCCGATGGTCGAGGTCTCACGGAATATGACCTCCTCGAGGCGCCCCGCGTCCTCGATCGCGGAGATGACCTGCAGCTGGTAGGCCGGGCGCCCCTTCTTGGTGAAGACCGGGACCCAGTGGACCTCGCGGGCGCCGGCGTCGCGCAGCCGGTCGGCGGCGTAGGCGAGGACCTCGGGGGTGCTGTCGTCGATGTCGCATTCCAGCTTGACGACCTGCGCCGGCGTATCAGGCACCGGCGCGGCGGGCAGCTCCTCGATCAGCCAGGCGCGCACGACCGAGGGGCGCTCGTAGGCGCGCTTCCCGGCACCCAGGCCGACGGCCCGGACAGCGTAGCGCGGCGGCAGCTCGAATACGGGGTCGAACGCGGCGACGAGCGCGGCGCCCGTCGGGGTGACGAGCTCGCCCGAGACGTCGGCCTGCGCGAGGGGCAGGCTGCAGGCGACGCAGACGTTCAGGGTCGCGGGGGCCGGCACGGGGATGACGCCGTGCTGGCAGCGGATGGTCCCGTGGCCGTCGACCAGCACCGGGACGACCGTGCGGGCGACGGCCAGGCTGTCGAACAGGACGCTTGCGGCGACGATATCCACGATGGAATCGACGGCGCCGACCTCGTGGAAGTGCACCTGATCGAAGGGGACGGCGTGCGCCTTGGCCTCCGCCTCCGCGAGGATGCGGACCGCCCGGTGGGCGATCGCGCGGGCCCCCGCGGACATGTCCGCGGCGTCGATGATGCGGTCGATGTCCGCCGGCCCGCGGTGCTCGTGGTGATGGCCATGGGGGCCGTGGTGGTGATGGCCGCCGTGGCGGTGCTCGTGCTCGTGCTCGTGCTCGTGCTCGTGCTCGTGCTCGTGCTCGTGCTCGTGCTCGTGCTCGTGCTCGTGCTCGTGCTCGTGCTCGTGCTCGTGCTCGTGCTCGTGCTCGTGCTCGTGCTCGTGCTCGTGCTCGTGCTCGTGCTCGTGCTCGTGCTCGTGCTCGTGCTCGTGCTCGTGCTCGTGCTCGTGCTCGTGCTCGTGCTCGTGCTCGTGCTCGTGCTCGTGCTCGTGCTCGTGCTCGTGCTCGTGCTCGTGCTCGTGCTCGTGCTCGTGCTCGTGCTCGTGCTCGTGCTCGTGCTCGTGCTCGTGCTCGTGCTCGTGCTCGTGCTCGTGCTCGTGCTCGTGCTCGTGCTCGTGCTCGTGCTCGTGCTCGTGCTCGTGCTCGTGCTCGTGCTCGTGCTCGTGCTCGTGCTCGTGCTCGTGCTCGTGCTCGTGCTCGTGCTCGTGCTCGTGCTCGTGCTCGTGCTCGTGCTCGTGCTCGTGCTCGTGCTCGTGCTCGTGCTCGTGCTCGTGCTCGTGCTCGTGCTCGTGCTCGTGCTCGTGCTCGTGCTCGTGCTCGTGCTCGTGCTCGTGCTCGTGCTCGTGCTCGTGCTCGTGCTCGTGCTCGTGCTCGTGCTCGTGCTCGTGCTCGTGCTCGTGCTCGTGCTCGTGCTCGTGCTCGTGCTCGTGCTCGTGCTCGTGCAGAGCGTGTCCCGGATCGGCCTCGAGCGCAAGGGCGCCGTCGCCATGCAGATATTCCATATCATGGTCGCGGTTCTCGTGCTCGGCATCCAGCCGCACGGCGAAGTCGCAGCAATCGATGCCCGCCTTCTTCACGCGCGAGACCTCGATCTCAAAACCCCCGACCGACATGCTGTCCAACGCACGGCGCATCGCCGCCTCGTCCGCGCCCGCATCGAGCAGCGCCGCGACCAGCATGTCGCCCGCCACCCCCGCCTGGCAGTCCAGATACAGCGTCAGCCCCTCGCGGGGGCGCACCCGCATCGCGTCGTCCGCTTGACCCATGATCGATCAGGCCTCCTTGCCCGGTAGATGGTTGATAAGGGATGCCTGGTAGGCCGCCCCGAACCCGTTGTCGACATTCACCACGGACACGCCGCTCGCACAGCTGTTGACCATGGCCAGAAGCGCCGTGAGACCGCCCAGGTTGGCCCCGTAGCCCACGCTCGTGGGCACCGCGATGACCGGGCAGGCGGCGAGCCCCGCCACCACGCTCGGCAGCGCGCCCTCCATACCCGCGATGGCGACGATCACCTGGGCGCGGGCTATCTCGTCCCCATGGCGCAGCAGGCGGTGGATGCCCGCCACCCCGGCGTCGTTGACGCAGGTGACGCGATTGCCCAGGAACCGCGCCGTGAGCAGAGCCTCCTCGGCGACCGGTACATCGCTCGTGCCCGCGGTGACCACCAGGATCTCCCCGTTGCCGTCCGGCTCGGGCAGCTCGCCCACGACGCCGGCGCGGGCCTCCTCATGGTAGGTGAACGCGCATCCCAGCGCGGCGAGCTCCTCGGCCTTGCGGGGGTCGAGCCGTGTGATGAGGATGCGCCGCTGCCCGGAGGCGAGCATGGCGTCCGCGATCCCCGCGATCTGCCCGGCCGTCTTCCCGGCCCCGTAGACGACCTCCGAGACCCCGGTGCGCAGGCCGCGTCCGGTGTCGACCTGCGCGAAACCCAGGTCGGCGACGGTATCGGCACGCACATGGCCCACCAGCTCGGCGGGGGTCATCTCCCCTGTCGCGACCTGGCGCGCGAGCGCCTCGAGCTCGGCTGCATCCATAGGGCTCCTTCCGACGTGGCACGGCGCCCGCCTTGCGGCGCCCGCATCGACATGACGCTACCACATGGAGCGCACTCGAAGTCAGTGTCCGGCGGGACAATTCCACAGGGGCTGCGCACGTCCGCGGACCAAAGCGGGTATCCTGCACGTAACCGCACGGGCGACGGCAGCCCGCCGGGCATGCAGCGACGCTGGTGCCGCCTGAACGCCCATATGCCTACATGCGGACGAATCCGCACCCGGTTGCGTCCGCGCCCCACACGCCCGCAACCCCATCTGCGACCAGAAGGAGGACCATGTCCCTCGATCAGAGCGAGTATACCGAGAGCACCGCACCCGTCACCGCCGCAACCGCAGGCGCGCAGGCCAGCTCTGGCGCGGTGGAATCCGAGGCGACAGTCGCCGCGGAGCCCGAGGCGGCCATGCCAGGAACGTCTATCGTCACCATAATCTTCAGCGTGGTGAACGTCATCCTCAGCCCCGACGCGAAGGAGCCCGAGGCGGCCATGCGCCCCGAGGCGGCATCCGCCGGGGAACCCGTCGGCGCCGAGGCGCGCCCCGAGCCCGAACCCGTCGAGGAGGCCCTCGGCACCGGTGCCGAGGAGCCCGCGCCCGGGAACCCGGGGCTGTCCATCGCCACCATCATCTTCGGTGTGGTGGGCGTCATTCTCGCACTGTGGGTGAGCTGGATCCTGAGCGTCATCGCCGGCATCGTGGCCATCGTGCTGGGCCGCATGGCGTCGCGCCAGAACGCCCCCTATCCCCGCGCGATCTTGGCGGGCAAGGTGCTGGGCGTCATCTGCATCTTCGCCAACGCCTTCATGGTGTTCACCTACGTGGCGTACCTCATGAGCCTCGGCGTCCTCTAAGCCGGCATCCTCTAGGCGGGCGCAGGCGGGACGGCGGGGACGCCGCGCGCCCGCACCGCAGGTCGATGAGTATGAAAAACCTCCCGCTTCCCGAACCTCCATATCGAGCTCCGGGAAGCGGGAGGGTGTTCGCAGAAGCGGGTCCGGGTCGACGCGAACAGCCGGACCCCGTCAAAGCGGGACCTCGATGCCCGTGCGACCTCGGCACCTAGGATCTCACGGACGAGGCAGGTGTGGTCTCTGCCCCGACGCCCATGCGGCCTCGGCACCTAGAGCAGGGCCTGCTCCCAGGCGGGCTCGCGGAAACCCACGAGCACCGCGTCGTCGGCGATCACCAACGGGCGCTTGACGAGCATGCCATCGGTCGCGAGCAGCGCGAAAGCGTCCTCGTCGCTCATACCGGCATCCAACTTGGCCTTGATGCCCAGCTCGCGGTAGCGCATCCCGCTGGTGTTGAAGAAGCGGCGCACCGGGAGGCCGGAGCGCTCCTGCCAAGCGGCGAGCTCCTCGGCGGTCGGATTGTCCTCGACGATATGGCGGTCGGTGTAGTCGATCCCGTGCTCGTCCAGCCACTTCTTGGCCTTTCGGCAGGTAGAGCACTTGGGATATTCGATGAACAGGACGGGCATGGAGCCTCCTCGGATCGACGGGTGTGTCGCCGCGATTGTAGCATGCCCGTATCGGGGCGCGGTCTCGACCGATCCGACGGCGGCGGGCGCGGTTTCGGGCATCGGAACGCGGATTCGACCGGGCCGACGATGGTAAAGAATTTTACTGTAACGTTAAATCGGAGACTTCCAAGTAACCCTTCAGCGACGTAAAGCCTCTATCAGGGGTTTTGCAGCTGGCGATTCACCTGGCTACTCGGAGGGACCGAATTTAACGATACAGTAATTTCCTCATAGTGTCAGAATCCCCCATCAACCACTATATGTTGTGGTTTCTCATCGCTCGTCGATGCCGACCTGCTGGAATCCGGCACCTAGCGGCCGGCGCCGCGCATCGCCGCGAGCTCGGCACGCGAATGGACGCCCAGCTTGGAATAGACCTGCTGCAAGCGACTGTTGACCGCGGCCTCGCTCAGCACGAGACTCTCCGCCACATCCGCCGTCGACGCGCCGTCGGCGACCATGAGCGCGACCTCGACCTCCCCGTCGGTCAGGCCGGCATCTGAAAGCGCATGGGCGAACGAGCGACGCTCGAGCCACGCCAGGGCGGCCTCACGGGAATCGACCCCCAGCTTCTCGTACGCACGGGTGCAGTACGTCCCCACCGTCGAACGCGAAACCCCCATCTCCTCGGCCAGCGAGGCGAAGGTACGCCCCTCGCAGGCAGCGAGCAGCACCGTGCGCTCGCGGCGGGTGAGCCCGGCGTCGGCGAGGTCGAGCTCCCGGCGCGCGTGCTCCAAGCCGTCCTGCAGGCGCCGACGCTCAGCGGAGCCGTCGTCATCGGATCCCCCGGCGGCGCCCGAGGCATCCCCGAGGGGCGCCCCGGCATCCGTCTGCGCGGGCATCATGCGCTTCAGGCGCCCGTTGATGCGCAGGGCCACGACGGCGATGAGCACAACCAAGGCGAACAGGATGACCGGGCCGACCACCACGGTCGCGTAGTACCAGATCACGAAGATCCATTCGAATCCGACCGGTGCCATCTCGTCCTCCTCACCGCGCAACCATCGGACACGAGTCCGCTCATCGACAGTATGCCCGAACGCCGCATTTCGTGCTGTCGTGCACGCTGATGAAGATTTCGGGATATCCGCAGCTACGCGGTGTCGTGCAATGCAAGGCGGGAGCGGGACCGCCGAACGGCCCGTCTCGAGGGGCGGGCGGAGGCGTGCGGCGCGGCGCGGACGCCGGGATGCACGGCGCAAGGGGCCGGCATCCGCCACGGGCGCCGGGATGTCGGCATGAGCGCCCGGCACGCGCCGCGGGTGCCGGCGTGATAGGCCGGCATGCGGGGCAGGCGCACGACGCCCGGGGCCGGGGGGCGCGGCGGGCAGGTGCCGACGCCCCTATCGATGCCGCGCGTCGAGCTCGCCGGCGAGCTCGGGCACCGTGACGCCGTAGCGCTCGAGGGTCACGAGCAGGTGGTACACCAGGTCGCCCGCCTCGTAGCGGATATGGTCGTGGTCGCGGTCCTTGCATGCCATGATGACCTCGCTCGCCTCCTCGGCAAGCTTCTTCAGCAGCTCGTCCTCCTCGCCGTTGAGCAGGCGCGCGGTGTAGGAGGCCTCGGGCGAGGCGTCCCAGCGGCCGTGGATCACGTCCGCCAGCCCCTCGAGCGTCTTGCCGATATCGCCATCCTGCACGTTTGCGGTACGAACACCCATGTCGTCTCCAATCTGGTCGAATGTCGCGCGGACGGCCCCGCGCCGCGAGGCGCCGGGCAGCCCGCGCGGGTCGGGGCCGGACCTGCGCCGCCGGACGCGCGCCGGGCCGGCGCCGCCGTCGGTCAGCCGTCCGACTCCCCGGTCAGGCTCCGGTAGAAGCAGCTCCGGTTGCCGGTGTGGCAGGCGGGGCCGGGCGAGTCCACGAGCGCGAGGAGGGTGTCGCCGTCGCAGTCCGCGCGGAGCTCGCGCAGCTGCTGCATGTTGCCGCTCGTCGCGCCCTTGTTCCACAGCTCCTGGCGGCTCCGGCTCCAGAACCACGTGGTCCCCGTCTCGACGGTGAGGCGGATCGACTCCGCGCTCATCCAGGCGACCATAAGGACCTCGCCGGTATCGTATTGCTGCACGACGCAGGGGATGAGGCCCCGCTCGTCGAACTTCAGATCATCGATGCCCATATCGGCTCCTTTCCCGCGGGCGCCCCGGCCCCGCGGCCTCCGGCGCCCCGTCGGCGCCATCCCCTGCCTAGAAATCCAGGCGTATGGGGATGCCCTGCGAGGCCATGTACTCCTTCACCTGCCGGATGCTGTAGGTGCCGAAGTGGAAGACGCTCGCGGCGAGGACCGCGTCGGCCTCGCCCTCGATGATGCCCTCCGCGAAGTGCTCGAGCGTCCCCGCGCCGCCCGACGCGATCACCGGGATCGGGACCGCGCGCGCCACCGCGCGGGTGAGAGCCAGGTCGAACCCCTCCTTGGTGCCGTCCCGGTCCATGCTCGTGAGCAGGATCTCCCCGGCGCCGCGGCGGGCGGCCTCCTGCGCCCACGCCACCGCGTCGATGCCCGTCGGCGTGCGGCCTCCCGCCAGGTAGACCTCCCAGCGGTCGGCGCCCGGCGCCCCGGGCTCGCCTACCCGCTTCGCGTCGATGGCGACGATCACCGCCTGGCTGCCGAAGGCCGCCGCGGCGGCGGTGATGAGCGATGGGTCGCGCACGGCGGCGGAGTTCAGCGAGACCTTGTCCGCGCCGGCGGCGACCATCCGCCGCATGCTCGCCAGGTCGCGGAAGCCGCCGCCCACCGTGTAGGGGATCGCCAGCTCCTCGGCGGCGTGCGCGGCCATGTCGATCGTCGTCGCCCGGTTGTCGCTCGTCGCCGTGATGTCGAGGAAGATCACCTCGTCGGCGCCCTCGCGGTCATAGGCCGAGGCGAGCTCCACCGGGTCCCCCGCGTCGCGCAGGGACACGAAGTTCACGCCCTTGACCACGCGCCCGTCCTTGACGTCCAGGCATGGGATGACGCGTTTAGTGAGCATCGCCGGCCCCCTCTCCGGATACGGCCGCCGACGGCCCGGACGAGCGCGCGCCCGCCTGCGCCGCACCCTGCCCGGCCGCCTCCAGCGCCTCGGCGAGCGTGAAGTTCCCCTCGTACAGGGCGCGGCCAATGATGCAGCCCTCGACGACGTCGGGACCCGCCGCGGCGAGCGCGCGCACGTCCGCGAGGGTCGAGATGCCGCCCGACGCCACCACGGGGAAGCCCGCGCACGCGGCGACGCGGCGGTAGGCGTCCGCGTCGACGCCCGTCTGCATGCCGTCGCGCGAGATGTCGGTGAACACCAGATGGCGGAACCCGAGCTCGGACAGCTCGCCCACCACGCTCTCCACGCTGCGGGAGATCCCGTCGCGCCAGCCGTTGATCTTGACCTGCCCGTCGCGGGCCGCCACGTCGGCCACGAGCATGCCGCCGAAGCCGCGGGCCGCGACCTCGGCGAACCCGGGCTCGGTCACGAGCACGGTGCCCAGCGCGATGCGGCGGGCACCGTACCCCGCGAGCTCGTCGATGCGCTTGAGCGAGCGGACGCCGCCGCCCACGTCGACCGACAGCCCGTCGACGCGGCAGATGGCCTCGATCGCGGCCGAGTTCGCCGCGCAGGCGTCCTCGTCCTCCTCGAGCGCCGCGGAGAGATCGACCACGTGCACCCAGGTCGCGCCCTGCTCGGCGAAGGCCCGGGCCTGCGCCACGGGGTCGTCCGAATACACCGTGCAGCGCGAGCGCTCGCCCCGTTCGAGGCGCACCACCTTGCCGGCGATGAGGTCGATGGCGGGAAAGACGATCATGCGCCCACCTCCTTGACGCGCGCCTCCACGATGCGCACGAAGCTCTCGAGGATACGATGGCCGTGCGCCGAGGACTTCTCGGGGTGGAACTGGCACCCGTAGATGTTGCCGTGCCACACGACCGAACCGAACGCGCGCGCGTAGAACGTGCGGGCGGCGATGTCGCCGGCGTCCGCGTCCCCGTCGAGCGCGTAGGAATGCGTGAAATACAGGTTCGCGCCCTCGTCGAACCCGTCGAGCAGCGGGCAGGCGAGGCCCGCGGGCGTGAGGTGCACCTGGTCCCATCCCACATGGGGGATCTTCAGCCGGTCGGCCGGGAGGACGGTGCACGACCCCTTGAGCAGGCCGAGGCCGCGGACCCAGCGCTTCCCTTCGGCCTCGAACACGGTTCCGGGGGCGTCGCGGAGGTCGGAGCCGGCGGGCACGGGCGGCACCTCCGCCGGCGCATCGGCGGGCGCCGGCGCGGCAGCCGGCACGGGTGCGTCCGGCACGCCCTCGTCGCCGCGCTCGAACAGCAGCTGGAGCCCCAGGCACACGCCCAGAAACGGCGTGCCCGCACCGCCGGCCACAGCATCGATGACCGCCCGGTCCTGCCCCGATTCGCGCATGAAGGCGATCGCGTCGTAGAAGGACCCCACGCCCGGCAGCACGATCCCGTCTGCCGCGCGAATCCGCTCGGGATCGTCGGTCACCTGCGCCTCGGCGCCCGCGCGCGCCAGCCCGCGGGCCATGCTGGACAGGTTGCCCTTATGGTAGTCGACGATGACGATGACCGGCTTATCGGCCATGACCGCACCCCTCTCCGTACCCGTGATGAATCGACCCCGTCCCCCTGCGGCGTCTCGACCTCGCCCCCGAACGCGGCGCCCCGGTCGCTACAGGCTGCCCTTGGTGGAGGGGACGCCCTGCACGCGGGGATCGAGCTCGCAGGCGCGGCGCATGCAACGGCCCACGGCCTTGAAGGCGGCCTCGATGATGTGATGGCTGTTCGCCCCCGCGAGCTCGCGCACATGCAGCGTGAGCTGCGCGTCCCGTGCGAAGGCGTAGAAGAACTCGACCGCGAGCTCCGTGTCGAAGGCGCCCACGCGCTCGGTGGGAAGCGGCAGGTCGCAGTACGCCTGCCCGCGGCCCGAGATGTCGACGGCGGCCGCCACGAGGGCCTCGTCCATGGGGATCGCGCAGTCGGCGAACCGGGTGATGCCCGCCTTGTCGCCCAAGGCGGCCGCGAACGCCCGGCCCAGCACGATCCCCGTGTCCTCCACGGTATGGTGCGCGTCCACCTCGACGTCTCCGGTCGCACGGACCGTGAGGTCGAATAGCCCGTGGCGCCCGAACGCGTCGAGCATGTGGTCGAAAAACGGCACCCCCGTGGAGATGTCGCAGGCGCCCGACCCGTCCAGGTCGAGCTTGACGGTGATATCGGTCTCCCCCGTCACGCGGGAGACCTCGGCGGTCCTCGCCATCCGGTCCTCCTTGCCGGCGGGCGCGCCAGCCCCGTCGGCCCCGCGGGCGCGGGGCCCCGGCCGGGGCGGCGCGCCTCAGCCCTCCTCGTCCAGCAGCGCCGTCAGCGCCGCCAGCAGCTCGTCGTTCTCCTCCGGCGTGCCCACGGTGATGCGCAGGCAGCCCTCCAGCCCGGATGCGTACGAGAAGTCGCGCACCAGGATGGAGCGCTCGTCGCGCAGGCGCTCGCGGATGCGGCTCGCCTCGTCCATGCGCACGAGCAGGAAGTTGCCCTGGCTCGGCCACACCTCCAGGCGCTCGTCGGCCTCGAGGGCCGCGAGCAGCCGCGCGCGCTCGGCGCGCACCTGCGCCACCGCGGACGCCAGCTCGGCGCGCGCACGGACCAGCGCGAGGGCCGCGGCCTGCGTGAGCACGTTCACCGAGTAGATCTGACGGATCGCGGCGAACACCTCGATCACGTCCGGAGCGGCGAGCACGTACCCGCAGCGGATGCCGGCCGCGCCGAAGGCCTTGGACAGCGTGCGCAGGATGACCAGGTTGGGGCAGCTCCCGAGCAGGCGCTCCACCGAGACCCCCTCGTCCGCGAACTCGATGTAGGCCTCGTCGACCATCACCGGCCCGGGGCAGGCCCGGCACAGCTGCGCCACGAACGACGCCGACACGGGGTTGCCCGTGGGGTTGTTGGGCGAGGTGAGGATCGCGAGGTTCGTATGGGGCGCCGCGGCGAGCATCGCGCGCTCGTCGAGCTCGAAGGTCCTGCGGTCGCGGCGCACGTTGCGCACGCCGGTCCGCGTGAGCGAGGCGAAGAACTCGTACTCGGAGAAGCACGGCGGGCAGTTGAGGACGCGCCGCCCCTCCCCGCCGAAGGCGAGCAGGAAGTTGAACAGCAGCTCGTCGCCGCCGTTGCCCACGCAGACGTTCTCGGGCGCCAGGCCGTGGCGCGCCGCCAGCTCGCATCGCAGCTCGCCGGACAGGGGGTCCGGGTAGCGGTTGAGCGGCGTCGCCGCCAGCGCCGCGTCGACCGAGGCGCGCACGCTGGCCGGCAGCGGGTAGGTGTTCTCGTTCGCCGACAGGTTGATGCGGCACGGCGTGAAGCTGGGGTCGTAGGGCTCGATGCCCGCGAGGTGCGGCTGCACGAGGGCGCGCATGCGATCTGAGAGCTCTGCCATGGGTCACGACTCCTTCGCGGGGGAAACGGGCTCGGCGGCGGGACCGGCGGCGGGACCGGAGACCCCGCGCGCCACGGTATCCGGGTCGTCCCCGGGCCAGGCGGTCCGCGCCAGGTCCGCCCCGGCGAGGGCCTCGGGCGAGACCGCGTCCGGACCGAGCTCCAGGACCCGGCGGCGCAGGCCGGCGGACAGCCCGTGCGCCCACAGGCCCTCCGCCTGCGCGAGGCGCTGGGTCGCCGGGGCGTCCGCGAGCAGGCCCGCGGGCGTGTAGCAGATCACCGAGGACTTCTTGACGAAGTCGTCGACGGACAGCGGGCTGGAGAAGGTCGCGGTGCCGCCCGTGGGCAGCGTGTGGTTGGGGCCGGCCACGTAGTCGCCCAGCGGCTCGCAGCTCCAGGCGCCCACGAAGATGGCCCCCGCGTTGCGGATGGAGCCGAGCAGCCCCATCGCGTCGGCGCAGTGCAGCTCGAGGTGCTCGGGCGCGATCGTGTTGACGGCCTCGAGGGCGGTGGGCATGTCGGGAGCGATCACGACCGCCCCCTGCTCGGCGAGGGACGCGGCGGCGATGTCGCGGCGGGGGTTGGCGGCGAGCAGCGCCTCGGCCGCCCTCTCCACGCGCTCGGCGAAGGAGACGTCGCAGGTGACGAGGTAGCATGCGGCGAGCGGGTCGTGCTCCGCCTGGGCCATGAGGTCCGCGGCGACCACGGCGGGCTCGGCCGTGGCGTCCGCGAGCACGCACACCTCCGAGGGGCCGGCGACCATGTCGATGCCGACATCGCCCGAGACCAGGCGCTTGGCCGCGGCGACGTAGGCGTTGCCGGGCCCGGTCACCTTCTCCACCCGCGGGATCGACTCGGTGCCGTACGCGAGCGCCGCGACGGCCTGCGCCCCGCCGACGGTGTAGATCTCGTCCACGCCGCCCACCTTGGCCGCGGCGAGCGTGTAGGGGGAGATGGGGCAGGCCCCCGGCGCGGCGTCGCGCTGCGGCGGCGTGACCATGACCACGCGGCGCACCCCGGCGACCTTGGCGGGGATGGCGTTCATGAGGACGGTCGAGGGGTACTGCGCGCGGCCGCCCGGCACGTAGATGCCCGCCGCCGCCACCGGCGTCACCTTCACGCCGAGCACGGTGCCGTCGGGGCGCGCGGTGAACCAGCTCTGCTGGACCTCGCGTTCGTGGAAGTCGCGGATCTGCGCGGCGGCCTTCTCGAGCGCGGCCAGGAAGGAGGGGTCGAGCCCCTCGAGCGCCGCGTCGACCTGCTCGTCGGGCAGGCGGAAGTCCGCCACGTCCACGCCGTCGAACTCGCGGCAGAAGCGGCGCAGGGCCTCGTCCCCGCCGGCGCGCACCTCGTCGATGATCCCCTGGGCCGAAGCCGTGATGTCCGCCGGCACGGCGCCCTCGCGCGCGAGCATGCGCGGCTGCAGGCGCTCGCCCGGCGCGAGCGTGATGGTCCTCATCCTCACTCCTATCGGGGCACCGGATGCGCCCGACGCCTGCGCGCCGCGTATCCGCGCCCGTGAGCAGGCGGGCGCACGGCCCATCGTTGAGCCGCGCGCCCGCACGAATCTTCTCCTACACGGTGACTTTATCATGATAAAGCATACGGCACAACCGCGTTACCCCGCCGAAACACGGGACCGAGGGAGCGCTGCGCGGGCCTGCTAGCCCCGCCGCACGACGTCCGCCAGGCGCGCGGCGAGCACGCGGACGCGGGGGTCCAGGCGCGCGCGGCCCGGGCTCGCGAAGAAGCGCGCCGTGCAGGTCATGATCTCGCCGGTGACGACCAGGTCGTTCTCGCGCAGCGTGGTGCCCGTCGCCGTGATGTCCACGATCCGGTCCGCCATGCCCACGATGGGCCCGAGCTCGATGTTGCCGTGCAGCGTGAGGATGTCCGCGTTGACGCCGCGCCCCGCGTACCAGGCGCCCGCGATGCGCGGGTACTTGGTCGCCACGCGCAGGGTCCCGCGCCGCGCGTACGCGCGCTCCGTCGCCCCCGCCGCATACGCTGCAGCCGGCTCGGCCTCGATGAAGCGGCACGCACCGAAGCGGAGGTCGACGAGCTGCAGCAGGTTGCAATCGGCCTCGATGAGCGAGTCGCGCCCGCAGATGCCGCAGTCGGCCCCGCCGCACGAGACGAACGCGGGGGCGTCCTGCGCGCGCACGATGATGTACTCCACGTCGCCGATGGAATCCGGGCCCTCGAGACGGTCGCGCACCGTGAACATGAGGTGGCGCCCCGGATCGCGCAGGGGCCCGACGTCGAGCCCGGCGGCCTCGAGAACGCGCAGGGTGTCGCCGTTGAGCGAGCCCTTGGGAACGGCGATGCGCACGGGGGGCGCAGCGGGCGACGGCACGGCCGCCGCGGCGACGGACGGAGCCGCCGGGACGTCCCCCTCCCCGCCCGCATCGCCGTCGCCCGCGGGGGCCGCAGCCGCACCGGCCATGCGCTCCGCGACGGCGGCCTCGAGCCGTTCGAGCGAGAACGCGAAGCCCGCGGCCGGAACGCGGGGCATCCCCTCGACCGCCCCGTCGAACACCTCGTCGTAGCGCCCGCCCGAGCCGATGGACTCGGGGATGCCGGCGGCGTAGACCTTGCAGACCAGGCCCGTGTAGTACCCGAACGAGTTGACGATCGAGAAGTCGAACGACAGGCGCTCCGCCGCCGCGGGGGCCTCCGACGCCAGGCGCTCGGCGAGCGCGCCCAGCTCCCCCACCGACCGCGCGTCCGCGCCGGCGCCCTCCAGCAGCTCCCGGGCGCGCACCAGCACCTCGGCCCCGCCGCAGAGGCGCGGCAGCTCCCTGACCGCCCGCTTGAGCGCGGGCGGCTCGGAGCCGCCCTCCACGAGCTCGTCGAGGTCGACCAGGTTGTTCAGGTGGACGAGCTCGAGCGCGCGGCGGGCGAGCCCGGCATCGGAGCAGTGCGCGAGCAGCTCCTGGTACGGCTGGACGCTCCCGCAGACCACGCGCCAATCGGGCAGGTCGAGGGCCTGCGCGACCTCCGCCGCGCACCGCACGACCTCGGCGTCGCCCTCGATGCCGCCCGCGCCGATGAGCTCGAAGCCGAGCTGGGTCACCTGGCGCGAGGCGCCCGTGTTGCGCGGCGCCGTCCTCACGACCGGAGCGTCGTAGCGCAGGCGCAGCGGGAGCCGGGCGCCGTCCAGCCGCGAGGCGACCATGCGGACGATGGGGAGGGTGTTGTCGGGCCGCACCACCAGGAAGCGGCCGTCGTCGTCGAACAGCTTGAACGGGGTGTCCGCGATGCGGCCCCCTCCGCCCAGCGCGTCGCGGTGCTCGAGCAGCGGCGTCTCCACCGGCAGGTAGCCATGGCCCTTCAAGATGCCCCGCACCGTGAGCGCGATGTCCTCGCGCGCCTGCGCCTCCTCGGGCAGAATGTCGCGGAATCCCCATGGTGTGGCCGTCATCCCCGTGCACCGTCCCCTGTTCGTCGTCCTCCGGCGGCTTCCGCTCGCGCGGATGCGCCCCGTCTCGTCTTGAGCGTGGATACTTTAGCATACTGGAGTGCTCGCTGCTCGGCGCATGGAAGTTTTACCGAACCCTGACACCCTGCCCGCCCCCGCACGACCCCTCATCACGAAAAAGGGGGCGCGGCCAAGCGGCCGTGCCCCCTTCCGCAGCGAAGGTCCGACGGATGCGCGGGGTTACTCGTTGTCGCCCGCGGTCATCTGGGTGGCGGACAGGCCGCCCTCGGTCGCGGCGGCCGCATCGGGCCACACCCAGTCGGTGAAGGCGGGGTGATCGAAGCCCTCGTCCACGGCGAAGCGGAACGCCTCGTCGCGGAAGGCCTCCCACTCGTCGATCTGCGCGGCGTGCTCGTCGGCGCCGGCCTGCGCGTCCACCAGGCGCAGCGCGTCGGCGGCCAGCGCCCAGCGGTCCATGTTGTTCAGGCGCAGCATGTCGAACGGGGTGGTCGTGGAGCCCTTCTCCTCGTAACCGTGGACGCGGAAGCTCTTGACGCCCGGGCGCTCCCACAGGATGCGGTGGATGGTGCCCTCGTAGGCATGGAAGCAGAACAGCACCGGCTTGTCCTCGCCGCCGAAGAACTCGACGAAGCGCTCGTCGGAGATGGCCTGGTCGTTATCGTGCAGGCTCTGGATCTTCAGCAGGTCGACCACGTTCACGAACCAGACCTTGACGCCCAGCTTGCGCAGCAGGTCGGTGGCGGCCAGCGCCTCCATGGTGGGGACGTCGCCGCAGGAGGCGATCACCAGGTCGGCGTCCTCCAGGCTGTCGGCCGTGCAGGCCCAATCCCAGACGGCGAGGCCCTCCTCGAGCTCGGCCTTGGCCTCATCGACGGTGAGGAAGGTCGGGGCGGGCTGCTTGCCGCAGAAGATGGCGTTCACGCAGTTCGTGGACTGGTAGGCGCGCTCGGCCACGGCGAGCGCCATGTTGGCGTCGCAGGGGTAGTAGGCGTTCACGATGTGGGTGTCGTTGGCCTTGTTGAGCAGCAGGTCGATGAAACCGGGGTCCTGGTGGGAGAAGCCGTTGTGGTCCTGGCGCCACACGTGGCTCGTCAGCAGGATGTTCAGGCCGGCGATGGGCTCGCGCCAGGGGATCTCGCGCACGGTGGCCTCGAGCCACTTGCAGTGCTGGTTCACCATGGAGTCGACCACGTGGACGAAGCTCTCATAGGTGCTCCACACGCCGTGGCGGCCGGTGAGCAGGTAGGCCTCGAGGAAGCCCTCGCACTGGTGCTCGGACAGCTGCTCGACGACCTTGCCGGACGTGGCGAGGAGCTCGTCGTTGTCGGCGTCGGCGTGGTAGCCGGCCTCCCACTGCTTCTTGGTCACCTGATAGGCGTCCTGAAGGCGGTTCGAGGCGGTCTCGTCCGGGCCGAAGATGCGGAAGTCGTCGTTCGCGGCGAGCACGTCGGCGGTGTAGGCGCCGAACACGCGCGCGGCCTCGGTCGCGCCCCAGCCGTGGCCCTTCTCGGCGACCGGCACCTCGTGGGCGTGGATGTCGGGCAGGGTGAGGTCGCGGCGGACCTTGCCGCCGTTGGCGTTCGGGTTCGCGCCGATGCGCAGGTCGCCGACGGGCATGAAGGCCGTGACCTCGGGACGGACCTGGCCCTCGGGGGTGAAGAGCTCCTCGGGGTGGTAGGAGCGCAGCCAGGCGCGCAGGACGCGGAAGTGCTCATGGGTGTCCTTGGCGCTCGCCAGCGGCACCTGATGGGCGCGCCAGGAGTCCTCGGTCTTCTTGCCGTCGATGTGCTTGGGGCAGGTCCAGCCCTTGGGGGTGCGGAAGATGATCATCGGGTAGACCGGGCGGGTCTCCACGCCGGTCTCGGCGATCGTCTTGATGTCGCAGATCTCGTTGAAGACCTGCTCGAGCAGGTTGGCGAAGCGCGCGTGGATGGAGGCGTGCGGCTCGTTGTCGAAGCCGGCCATGAAGAAGTGCGGCTTGTAGCCCATGCCCTCGAAGAACTTGGTGAGCTCCTCGTCGGAGATGCGGGCCAGGATGGTGGGGTTCGCGATCTTGTAGCCGTTGAGGTGCAGGATCGGCAGGACGATGCCGTCGGTCTTGGGGTTGACGAGCTTGTTGGACTGCCAGGAGGTGGCGAGCGCCGCGGTCTCGGCCTCGCCGTCGCCCACCACGGCGACCGCGAGCAGGCTCGGGTTGTCCATCACCGCGCCGTAGGCGTGGGACAGGGTGTAGCCGAGCTCGCCGCCCTCGTGGATGGAGCCGGGGGTCTCGGGCGCGAAGTGGCTGGGGATGCCGCCGGGATAGGAGAACTGGCGGAAGAACTTCTGGAGGCCGGCCTCGTCATCGGTGATGTCGGGACGGATCTCGCGGTAGGTGCCGTCGAGCAGGGACTGCGCGGTGCCGGCCGGGCCGCCGTGACCGGGGCCCATGAGGAAGATGGCGTTCTGCTGGTGGTCGGCGATGAGGCGGTTGACGTGACCGAACAGGAAGTTCACGCCCGGCGTGGTGCCCCAGTGGCCCACGAGGCGGTGCTTGACGTCGGGACGGCCGAAGTCGCGGGTCTCGCCGGTCTTCTCATCGACCCAGTCCTTCTTCATGAGCGGGTTGGAGCGCAGATAGATCTGGCCGACGGAGAGGTAGTTGGCGCAGCGCCAGTACTTCTCGACGCCGGAGAGGACCTCGGCGCTCACGGGGCCGTCGAGCTTCTTCCACGGGGTTCCGATCACGGGGTTGGACATTGCTCCTCCTTTTCATGACGCCGGGCGGTGTGCCCGGCGGCTTGCTACCCGAAGGCTGCCATGGGCGATGCGGACGGGCGCGGGCCGGCGGCGGACCGCAGGCAGGGGTTCGGCGGAGCGCGCGCCGGAGGTTGGATCGACCCCCGGTCGCCGGGATCCGCACCCGCCTCGAGCATCGGCGCCAGTATAAGTGATAAAACGTTTTATCACTATGGAAAAACGTTTTATCTTTTTGAAAGTTTTATGTCATGCCGCCGTAAGGGGAAGGGTGCGGGCGACGGTGCGCGCCGCCGCGCGAAAGGCGGACGGAACGGACGCGGGACCGCCGCGGAAACCCCGTCGTGACGGAGGGGCGGTACATGACACCGGCGGCCGTCATAGCACAGGCGGCCGTCATGGCGCGGGGCCCATCCCAGGCCGTCGCCCCTATCCGGCACCCGCCGGCGCCCCTACAGGGCGGCCACGCTCTCCTTGATGACGAGATGGGGCTTGAGCACGCGCTCCACCGGGTCGGCGGCGGGATTGTCCAGACGGCGCATCATGAGACCCACCGCATGGTGGGAGAGCTCGGCGACGTTCTGCTCGATCGAGGTGAGCGAGGGCTCGAACAGCGCGTCGGCGGCGCTGTTGTCGTAGCTCACGAGCGAGTAGTCGCGCGGGATGCGCCTGCCCTGCTCGTGCATGCGCTTGAGCAGGCCGAGCGCGATGTTGTCCGAGCTCGCGAACACCGCGGTGGCGTCGCTGGCGAGCACGTCGGCGGCCGCCTCGTACGCGCTCGAGATGTAGTACTCGGTCTCGGCGACCAGCGACAGGTCCGGCTCGACGCCCGCCTCGCGCAGCGCCCGCAGGTAGCCCACCAGGCGCTTGCGGCCGGTGATGGTCTTCGCCGCGTTCACCATGCAGGCGATGCGGCGGTGCCCCATCTGCAGCAGGTAGCGGGTCGCCATGTATCCGCCGAGCTCGTGGTCGAACATGACCTTGTCGCAGGACAGCTCGTCGACCACGCGGTCGACCATCACATAGGGCACCGGCAGGCCCGACAGCTCGTCGATGAGGGCGCGGTCGTCGGGCACCTCGTCGCCCACCACGAGGAACAGCCCGTCGACGCCGCGCGTCACGAGCAGGCTCAGCAGGTCGAGGTCGTTCTCCGGCAGGCCGTCGGAGTTGGTGATGAACAGCGCGTAGCCCTCGGCGCGGCAGCGCTGCTCGAGGTTCTTGGCCAGCGACGAGAAGAAGCGGCTCTCGATGTTGGGGACGATCAGGCCGAGCGTCTTGGAGCGCTGGGTGACCAGGCTGCGCGCGATCTGGTTGGGGATGTAGTGCTCGCGCGCGGCGACCTCCTTGATGCGCCGCCGGTTCTCCTCGGAGATGCGGCAGGGGCGGTTGTTGAGGACGAGCGAGACGGAGGCGGGGGACAGCCCCACCTCGCGCGCGATCTGCTTCAGCGTCACCTTGTTGGCCACGAAGCCTCCCTGTGCCAGCAAACGACCGGAAAACGCATGGGCGTCTGGTCTTTATACCACCTTCGGCCTCCTTATAATAGCGAGCATGATGAAGCAGGATGACATAACACGAAAGGCCCGGTCGCGCGCCCACGGCATGCCGGAGAGCCCCGGGGCCCGCGTCGCCCTGTACGGGATGCTCGCCGCGCTCGCCCTGTGCGCCGGCTACCTCGAGGTGCTGGTCCCCCTGCCCGTCACGGTGCCCGGCGTCAAGCTGGGGCTCGGCAACGCGGTGGTGCTGTACGCGCTGCTCAGGATGGGCGCCCGCCCGGCGCTGTACCTGATGCTCGCCAAGGTGCTGTGCACGACGATCCTGTTCTCCAACCCGCAGATGATGGTCTTCAGCCTCGCGGGGGGCCTGCTCTCCTGGGCGGTCATGGCGCTCGCCGTCCGCTTCGCCCCGTTCTCCGAGGTCGGCGTATCCGTCCTGGGGGGCGTCGCCCACAACCTGGGGCAGCTCGCGATGGCGGCGGCGCTGCTCTCCCCGGCGACGGCGTACGTGAACGCCCCGGTGCTCGTCATCGCGGGCGTGGTCTGCGGAGCCGCGATCGGGATCCTGCTGCGCGGCGTGCTCGCCGCCCTGCCCGAAGGGGGGATCCGTGCATAGGCCGCATCCCGGGCCCCGCGCCCGCGTCGCGCCCCCGCGCGCACAGGGGGCCGGCTCCCCGCCCGTCGCGCCGCATCGCGGCGGACCCGTCTCGCGCCGCGGGCTCCTCGCCGGCGCAGGGGCGCTGCTCGCAGCGGGCGCGCTCGGGATCGCCGGCTGCGCGGCGCGCCCCTCCGGGCACGCGGACGGCAGCGGGCCGGTCGACGGCTCGACCTTCGCCTTCGACACCTACTGCACCTTCACGGTCTACGGCGACGACACCGCGCTCGCCCGGCTCTCGAGCGCATGCGCGCGCTACGACGCGCTGCTCGACCTCTACGACGAGGAGAGCGACATCGCGCGCGTGAACGCCGCCGGGGGCGAAGCGGTCCAGGTCGACCCCGACACCGCCGACCTCCTCGCGCGCGCCCTCGAGTTCTGCGCCCAAGCGGACGGCCTGTTCGACATCACCATCGGCGCCGTCTCCACGCTCTGGGACTTCGATGCGGGTACGCGGCCGTCCGACGAGCAGATCGCCGCCGCCCTCCCCCATGTCGGATGGCGCGGCGTGCACGTGGACCGCGAGGCGTCGACCGTCCGGCTCGACGACCCCGAGGCCAAGCTCGACCTGGGCGGCATCGCCAAGGGGTACGTGGCGGACCGGCTCGTCGAGCTGCTACGGGACCGGACCGACGCCACCGCGGCCATGATCTCGCTCGGGGGCAACATCGCGCTGTACGGCACCAAGCCCGACGGGAGCCCGTGGGACATCGGCGTGCGCGACCCCAACGACCCGGGCGGCAGCTCGATCGTGGGGACGGCCCATGTGGAGGGCGGCACGTCGCTGGTGACGAGCGGCCTGTACGAGCGCACCTTCGAGTTGGACGGGGTCACGTACTGGCACATCCTCGACCCGCGCACGGGCATGCCCGTGGCGACCGACACGGAGAGCGTCACCGTCGCCTGCCCCTCCTCGACCGCGGCGGACGCCCTCTCCACCACCCTGTTCGTGGCGGGGAGCGCACGCGGGTGCGAGATCGCGGACGGACGCGCGGACACCGGCGCGTACTTCCTGCTCGACGACGGCGGCGCGGCCTCGAGCGCCGCCTGGGACGAGCTCACGGATTTCGAGGTGTAGGCGAACAGGAAACGGCGCCGCAGCAGCGACGCCGTCTTGTTCCCTGGTGCCCCCGGGCGGATTCGCGTCCGGCTGCGTCGTCCGCAGCTTCGGGCGCTCGCGC
The DNA here is from genome assembly GCF_027669965.1 of Candidatus Collinsella stercoripullorum. Taxonomy (NCBI): domain Bacteria; kingdom Bacillati; phylum Actinomycetota; class Coriobacteriia; order Coriobacteriales; family Coriobacteriaceae; genus Collinsella; species Candidatus Collinsella stercoripullorum. The sequence continues at coordinate 24,566 of NZ_JAQECM010000007.1, forward strand.
GCCCTCGCACGCTCGCTGGCAAACGCTCACGCGTTTGCTCAGCCTCGCGACCCCAGCGGGTTCGAATCCGCCGCGAGCCGCACAAACCAGAAACGGCGCCGCAGCTGCGACGCCGTCTTGCTTGCTGGTGCCCCCGGGCGGATTCGAACCGTCGACACCCGCTTTAGGAGAGCGGTGCTCTATCCCCTGAGCTACGGAGGCAGGTGACGAGCATTCTAGCAGATTGGAAACCGGTTCGCTCAGTCTATCGTCGAGGCACCCGCTTTTTCGCATATACGCGGTCGCCCATACGCTCGAGCAGGTATCATTAAGGTCGTTTGATCGGCTATCCGACCGCGTGCCCACGCGACCGCCGCCAAGAATAAGGAGCATCCGCATGTCACCCAACCGCAAATACCTCAAGGTCGCAAGCCTGCTACAGGTCGTCGTCGCCCTCGCGGCGCTCATCCTGGGCATCATCTGCTTTACCGGCGCGAACTACGCCGAGGCGGACGCCGGGGTGCTCGGTGTGCTCGTGGTGAGCATCGACGGCATCCTGTACCTGCTGTGCGCGGCCCTGAGCTTCATCACCGCCTTCATGGGCATCCACGGCGCGAACCGCCCGAGCGCCTTTGGAAGCCATCGCCTGCTCGCCGTCCTGACGGTCCTCGTCGGCATCGTCACGTGCGTGGTCAGCGGCCTCGGGCAGACGATCCCCGTGCTCGACGCGCTGGTCGTCCTGTTCGGCTTGATCGCCGCCATCCTCGACACGATGGTCCGCAAGGAACTCGACCGCTAGCGTCGCACCTTCATACACCGCATGGGAAAAGCCGGGGTTCGCCCCGGCTTTTCCATTGTCGGCCACCCGTTTCCGGCTAACCCCACGGATTGCGCTCGAACAGCGGCTCGGGTTCCGGTCGACGGTCCGAATAGGGATCGTAGCCGTCGTCGTCCTCGTTCTCCGCCCGGATGAACGGGTCGCGCGGCTCGGGACCCTTCTCCCGCCGCGCCTGGGGGCGCTTCTCGTCGTCGGGCATGGTGCCTCCTTCGCCCAGCGTATCCACATCCGCCCCATTGTCGCACAGAGAAGGGGCGGCGCGCCCGTAGGCCGCGTCGCCCCCATCTCCGATGTCTGGCCGCAGGATCTCCCCTGCCGCCTCGCGGCTACTCCATGCCGAGCGCCTCGCGCATCTGCGTGGCGTAGTTCGCAGCCATCATGCCGTACACGATCTGCACGCCGCCGGCGACATGCACGATGCCGCGCGCCTCGAGCTCATCGGTGAACACCTTGTCGTCGGCCACCTTGCTGCAGTCGTTCAGCTGCAGGCGCAGACGGGTGAAGCATGCCTCCGCGCTCTTGATGTTATCGGCGCCGCCGACAGCCTCGATGATGAGCGGGATGAGCTCGCTCACGGGCGCCTTCTCGGCCTTGGCGTCCTCGGCTCCCTCATCGGGAAGCTCCCGCCCCGGGGTCTTGAGGTCCATGCGCTTGATGAGCGCCTTGAAGACGAAGAAGTACGTCGCGAACCAGATCGGTCCGAGGATGAGGATCGACATCCAGCCGGATCCCTTGCCGGCCCCCAGGATGCCGTTGAAGATCAGCGACAGCAACGGGCCGCCGAACGTCGCGGAGCCGGCGACGTTGAAGTTCAGCAGGAACGTGAACGCGTACGCAAGGCCCGCCATGATGGCGTGGACCAGGTAGAGCACCGGCGCGATGAACAGGAACGAGTACTCGAGCGGCTCGGTGATGCCGGACAGCACGCACGGGATGACGAGCGCGATCATGAGGGCGCCGGTCTTCTTCCTGTTCTCGGGCAGCGCCGTCTTGTAGAAGGCGAGCGCGGCGCCGGGAAGGCCGAACATGGCGAAGATGACCTTGCCGTTCATGACGAAGCGGCTCACGTCGATATCGAACGGGGTGGTGGCGGAACCCAAGATGGCGCTGTAGATGTTCACGGCGCCGGAGATGGTCTCGCCGTCGATGACCTCGGTACCGCCGAGCGAGGTGAAGAAGAACGGCAGGTACACGAAGTGATGCAGGCCGAAGGGCAGCAGCAGGCGCTCGCCGGCGCCGTAGACGAACGACCCGAACACGCCAGTGGCGCGGATGAAGTCGGAAAGCGCCCCCAGAGCCGTCTGGACAAGCGGGAACACGAGCGAGAGCACCAGCGCGAGCACGCTGCAGCCCACGATCGTGACCGCCGGGATGAACTTCACGCCGTTGAAGATGGACAGCGCGGCCGGCAGCTCGATCTTATAGAAGCGATTATGCAGGTAGGCGACGAGCGCACCAACCAGGAGGCCTCCGATCACGCCGGTATCGAGCGTGACCGTGCCCAGGATGGTGCTCTGGCCGGTAGCTAGGTTCTCCGGGTCGATGGTACCGATCGCCGTCAGGAACGTGCCCATCACGGCGTTGAGCGTCATGTAGCCGATCATGCCGCACAGCGCCGCCGTGGCCTTCTCCCCCTTGGCGAACCCATAGGCCAGACACACGGCGAAGATAAGCGGGATGTTGCTCATCACGACGCCCGCGGCCGCCTTCAGGATCGAGAAGAAGATGGCGATCGCCGGGGTTCCCAACCATGGCGCGTACTCGAGCAGCATGGGGCTCGTGAAGGCGTTGCCGAAGCCCTGCAGGATGCCCGCGATAGGCAAGATCAAAACGGGCGTCATCAGGACCTTGCCCAGACGCTGGAACTTCGCCAGCAATTCATCTTTGTTCATATTCAGTCCCCTCTATCGTCGGGAGCGCGGCGGGGTGCGGGCCCCGTGCCCCCGCGGACGGTTGCAGCGCAGCGCCGAGCGGGCGCGCCGCGGACGATCCCCTGCCATCCGCCCGCGACGCGCCGCTCGGCGTCGGTTCGCTAGCGGAGCTCGGGCCAGTAGCCCTTGTTGGCCTCGATGAGCGCATCGAGCACCTTGCGGGCCTTCTTGGCGTCGCCCACCAGGCGGTTGAGGGTCAGCGCCTGCAGCGCCTTCTCGTAGGACCCCTCCATCCAGGCCTCGACCGTGAGACGCTCGTAGGCGTACTGGTTCTCCATGAGGCCGCGGTAGAACGTGCCGATCTTGCCCACGGCGTAAGGGTCGGGGCCGTTTTTGCCCACGCTCGCGGCGACCTCGACCATGGCGTCGTCAGGCATGCCCTCGATGATCCCGTCGTTGCGGACCATGACGATGAAGGTCTTGCGGGTGTTGCGGTAGATGGCCGAGGAGACCTCGACGATCATGTCGCCGTGCGCATCGTTCTGCACGACCGACGACCCCTTGGCGGTACCCGCCTCGGCGACGCGGCGGCACTCGGCGAACACGCGCTTCTCGCGGCCGTTGATGACCTCGTCGGAGCGGGTGTAGTCGGGGTCGAGGTGGGCCAGCTTGTACTCGGGATACAGGTAGTACTGCAGGTAGGTGTTGGGCAGGTAGTCGGGGAAGTCGGCCAGCATGTCCTTCACCATGGCGTAGGTGTCGAGCCAGGACTGATCGCGCTGCTCGGCGTCGGCGGGCAGAAAGCCGTTCTTGGCGGTGTACTCCTTCACCAGCGGGACGAGGTCGTTGCCCTCCTTGTCGTAGAGGTGCGTGAACCAGCCGAAGTGGTTGAGACCGAAGTACACGGGCTCGACATCGCCCATGTCGCGACCGAGCAGGCGGCCGTAGGAGCGCAGCAGGTTGACCGGCTGGTCGCAGATGTTGAGCACGCGCTTCTCGTCCGGGAAGATGCGGTCCAGGCCGTAGGCCACGATCGCCGCCGGGTTGGTGTAGTTGATGATCCACGCCTCCGGGCTCCGCTCGCGCACGTCGTTCACGATCTCAACCATGTCGCGCATGGAGCGCATGCCGTACGCCATGCCGCCGGGACCGACCGTCTCCTGGCCGATGATACCCATGGACAGGGGGATCTTCTCGTCCTTGCTGCGCATCTCGTAGCCACCGGTGCGGATCTGGCACAGGGCGAAGTCGATATCGGTGTAGGCGACGTCCTTGTCGGTGGTGTAGATGAATTCGACGTCGGGCGCCTCCTCGGCGAACAGGACCTTGCCGAACTCGCCGATGGGCTCCTGGCGCTCGGCGTCGATGTCGTACAGGCACACGCGGTTCAGCGGGAAGATGTCGAGATGCTTGGTGAGCGCCTTCAGGATGCCCGGGCACCACGTGGAGCCCCCGCCGATAAGAACGATGTTGAGCTTGTCTTTCATGAGAACCACTCCCCGAAACTAGAGTCAACTGACGCTGCGCGGGGGAGCGCGATGCGGTTCCGCGGCCACCGTGCCCGCGTCCCTCCCGTTGCCCATATTGTGCTGCGCGCACGAGCGCACCATGACCCTGAGCAGGGGAAACGGCTGCGCGACACACGGGATAGCGCACGACACGAACCCGTGTCGCGCGACACGCGGGCCGAGGTACCGCTGGCGAACGAGATGAGACCGTTTGCGGACGATTGACTCCGGAAAAGCCTCGAGCCATGGGATATTACGATGCTTGAAAAGCTGACGGGGAGGTGTCGCTGCCGTGCGGGACTCGTTTTACGAACACGTCAAATCGGGCGAGAAGCATCTCAACGACCTGGAATCCCAGATCCTCCGCTACATCATCTCGCTTCGCGGGGACCTCGAGCAGGCGACGTCGAAGGGCATCGCGGCGCACTTCTTCGTGGCGCCCAACACCATCGTGCGCCTCGCCCACAAGCTGGGCTTCACGGGCTTCACCGACCTCAAGCACTCCTACCTCATCTCGCTCGAGCGCAACCGCTACGTCATCGAGACCATCCCGCTCGACCTGCAGATCATCCAGACCAAGGACCTCGTGCGCGAGCAGGCCGTCGAGGAGGTCGTACGTGCCGTCGAGCGCGCCGAGCGCATCGTCTTCTTCTGCTCGGGACTCTCGAAGTTCCCCTGCCTCGAGATGGAGGAGAAGCTCCGTGTCATGGGCAAGAACGCCGACACGCTGAGCGAGCGCCACGTCATGCGGCACCATGCCGAGCAGCTGGGGCAAAACGACCTGGTGTTCAGCGTGTCCATCAGCGGCGAGACGGAGGTCTCCATCGAGGCGACCTCCATCGCCAAGAGCCGCGGCTGCACGATCGTGACCATGACGGGACTGTCCAAGAACTCGCTGTCCAAGCTCGCGGACATCCCCCTGTTCACCGTGGAGAAGCAGATCCGCTATGGCGACATGGACCTCGACAGCCGATTGATGTTCCACTATGTGTTCGAGATGATCTTCGAGCGCTTCTTCGAACTCGTCCAGCAGGCGCAGGAACGCTAGGCGCCCGGCCCCGCAGGCGGCTCAGGGGGAGGTTAACGTAAAAACGAGGGCGGCGGCCCCGAAAACCACCGGGGCCGCCGCCCAGAAGCGCTGCCGCCTGCGTGCTACTCCCCGTCGGGGACCTCGTAGGTCGGCGCGGGGCCGCTCGCCTCCGACTCCACGAAGAACGTGCCGTCGGTATCGACGTCGACCAAGATCCGGTCGCCCTCGCTCACGGCACCGTCGATGATCGCCTCGGCGATGGTATCCACCACCTCGGTCTGGATGAGCCGCTTCAGCGGGCGCGCCCCGAAGACCGGGTCGAGGCCGCCCACGGCGAGCATCTGCTTGGCCGCCGGCGTGACCTCGAGGGTCATGCGCTCGCGGGCCAGGCGCTCGCGCACGTCGGCGAGCTGGATGTCGACGATCTTGTCGATCTGCGCCATCCCGAGCGGGTGGAACACCACGATGTCGTCGATGCGGTTCAGGAACTCGGGCCTGAATGTCTGGCGCATAGCCTCATCGACCTCGCGCTTCATGGCCTCATCGTCCTTGCCGGACAGCTCGGCGATCGCAGCGGAACCCACGTTGGACGTCATGATGATGATCGTGTTCTTGAACGACACCTGGCGGCCCTGGCCGTCGGTCAGGCGGCCGTCATCGAGCACCTGCAGCAGGATGTTGAACACATCCGGGTGCGCCTTCTCCATCTCGTCGAGCAGGATCACGCTGTACGGACGCCTGCGCACGGCCTCGGTGAGCTGGCCGCCCTCGTCGTAGCCGACGTATCCGGGAGGCGCGCCGATGAGCCGCTGGACCGAGAACTTCTCCATGTACTCGGACATGTCGATGCGCACGAGCGCGCGCTCGTCGTCGAACAGGCAGCTGGCGAGCGCCTTCGCGAGCTCGGTCTTGCCCACGCCGGTGGGGCCGAGGAAGAAGAAGCTGCCGATGGGCTTATCGGGATCCGCCAGGCCCGCGCGGCTGCGGCGCACGGCCGACGCCACGGCGCGCACGGCCTCGTCCTGGCCGATCACGCGGCGGTGCAGCTCGCCCTCCAGGTCGCGGAGCTTCTCGAGCTCGCCCTGCATCATCTTCGACACCGGCACGCCGGTCCAAGCGGACACGACCTCGGCGATCTCATCGGAGGTCACCTGCTCCTGCAGGCCGCCCTCCGCCTTGCTCGCCTCGATCTGCGCCTCGCCGGCGCGGACCTGCTGCTCGAGCCCGGGGATGATGGAGAAGCGCAGCTCGCTGGCGCGGGCGAGGTCGCCGTCGCGCGTGGCGCGCTCCTCCTCGCTGCGCGCGTCGTCCAGCTGGCTTTTGAGCTCCTGCACGCGGTCGATGGCGTTCTTCTGGTTGAGCCAGCCGGCCTTCTGCACGTTGAGCTTCTCCTGCACCTCGGCGATCTCCTGGCGCAGCGCATCGAGCCGCTCGGCGGACGCGGGGTCGCTCTCCTTCATGAGCGCCTGCTCCTCGATCTGCATCTGGGTGAGCTTGCGCTGGGTCTGGTCAATCTCCACGGGCATGGAGTCGAGCTCCATGCGCAGGCGGCTGGCCGCCTCGTCGACGAGGTCGATGGCCTTGTCGGGCAGGAAGCGGTCGGCGATGTAGCGGCTCGAGAGGTCGGCGGCGGACACGAGGGCGCCGTCGGTGATGTGCACGCCGTGGAAGATCTCGTACTTCTCCTTCAGCCCGCGCAGGATCGAGATGGTGTCCTCCACCGAGGGCTCGGACACCATGACGGTCTGGAAGCGGCGGGCGAGCGCCGCGTCCTTCTCGATGTACTTGCGGTACTCGTCGAGCGTGGTGGCGCCGATGGCATGCAGGTCCCCGCGGGCGAGCGCCGGCTTCAGGATGTTGCCGGCGTCCATGGAGCCCTCGGTCGCGCCCGCGCCCACGATGGTGTGGAGCTCGTCGATGAACAGGATCACGCGGCCCTCGGACTTCTCGACCTCCTTGAGCACGGCCTTCAGCCTGTCCTCGAACTCGCCGCGGTACTTGGCGCCGGCGACGAGCGCGCTCATGTCGAGCTCGATGAGGTCGCGGTCACGCAGGGTGCTCGGCACGTCCCCGGCGACGATGCGCTGGGCGATGCCCTCGACGATGGCGGTCTTGCCGACGCCCGGCTCGCCGATGAGCACGGGGTTGTTCTTGGTGCGGCGGGAGAGCACCTGGATGGTGCGGCGGATCTCGTCGGTGCGGCCGATGACCGGGTCGAGCTTGCCGGCGCGCGCCAGGTCGCAGATGTTGCGGCCGTACTGCTCCAGCGCCTCGAACTGGGTCTTGTCCTCCGCCGACTTGACGCGGTCGTCGCCACGGAGCTCCTGGTAGACCTCCTCGACGCGCTCGGGCGTGACGCCGGCGTCCCTGAGCACGCGCCCGGCGTCCCCCTTGTCCTCCGCGAGCGCCATGAGCAGGTGCTCGGTGACCACGAAGCTGTCCTCCATCTTGCCGGCGCGCTTCTCCGCGCGGTCGAGCACGCGCACGAGGTCGCGCGACATGCCCATCTGCGCGCCGTCGCCCGAGACCTTGGGGGCGCGCTCGATGACCTCGGCCGTGGCGCGGCTGAGCTGGGCGGAGTCCGCGCCGATCCGCTCGATGATGACGGAGATGTTGCGCTCGCCGCCCGTGAGCAGCGCGGACAGGAGGTGGATGGGCTCCACCGCCCCCGCCTGCGCGTCGCTCGCGATGCCGATGGCCGTCTGCAGGGCCTCGCGCGACGTCATGGCCAGCTTGTCGATCCTCATACTGCATCACCTCTCCTGGGGTGTCGCCGACCCGCGGGAAAATAGTGACAGGCACCATTTTCCCGCGCAGTCAGCCTGCCGCCCTGCGGGGCGGCATTCGTCCGTTCGAGAGGTATTGTTTCCCGATACGCTCCCGCTTATACCGAAATCTAAGTCTCTCTATATTAGATTTTCTGAGTGCGCAGGGACAGGGAGGCCACGCCGCCCGTCATCGGGGACGCCCCCGGCGGCGGGCGGCGGCACGCAGGCGGCGCCGCTGCCCGCCGAGGCCATGCACCTACAGGCCGAAATGCTCCGCGACCCTCCCCATGCGTTCGGACTGCGCCGCCCCGAACGGGCAGCGGCTGTCGCAGTGCCCGCAGCCGATGCACTCGCCCGCATGGTGCTCGAGGTTGCGGCAGTGCTCCGCCGCCAGCTCATCGCCCACGCCGGCCCGCTCGAACTCCCGCAGCAGGGCATTCCTGCATGACACACAGGACAGCCCCGCACAGCCGAACGGGCGGTCGCCGGTGACAATGGCCTCAGCACAACCGAACGAACGGTCGCCGGTGACAAAAAACCGGATCTCGACGCAAGGAATCCGCATCCCCGCTCGTGTTGTAGATGAGAGGGGCGTCCCTCCCGCGGAAAGAGGCCGAGACGAGAGGAGATCACGATGAGGAAGCTCGGTACGAAGGCGAAGGTGGCGGCCGGTGCGATCGCGGTCGCGGCGACGATGGCCCTGGGGACGGCGCTCTTCCCCGCGACGCCCGTGCGGGCCGCCGACACGGCGACGACCGGTGCGGTGACGCAAGTCGCGGCGCAGTCCGCGCAGGCGGGCGCATCGGCCCGCGCGAACGCGGCCTGCAACGGGTACGTCGACGCCGACGGCGACGGCGTCTGCGACACCTGCGGCGGGAAGGCGCGCGGCGGCCACCACGGATGCGGGAACTACGTCGACTCCGACGGCGACGGGTACTGCGACGCCTGCACGGGCGGAGGCTCCGGATACCGCAACGGCAGCGGCACCGGCAACGGGGCGTGCTACGTCGACGAGGACGACGACGGCATCTGCGACAACCGCGGGACCTCGACGTGCGGCGGCGCCGACAGCCCCTGCGGCGGCACCGGCGTCCCCGTCGGCTCGGCCCACCGCGGCGGCAACGGCAGCGGCGGCGGCCACGGCGAAGGGCATCACGGCAGCGGCGGCGGACATCACGCAGGCTACCGCTGAGGCGGACGAAGCGCCGCCCGAACCGGGGGGCGCCCGCATCAATCCGGCAACGGTTTCGGCGCCTGCCCGCATACAGGCGCCGAAACCTCCCCTCGCGAAGGCTGTTTGCATACCCACACTTTCCTACCTGCTGGTCTTTGATTGATGATGCATAGAACTTCATGTGCGGACAGAACGGGGGCGATGGGGGTGGTCATTTTCTATGCGAATTGCGAATGTGCTGATCGATGGAACAGTTCATATCGATATCTCATCCCATTAAGGATGTAAAAGACCAGGACCGCGAACCGATATACGGGCCATGAGAGCGGCCGGCCGCCGAAATCCTCTATGCACATTCGCAATTCCGTCTTTTTTTGACCAGGGGGGGGTCGAGCAGAGACGATCGACACCGAGTGGGCGGTCAGTCGGGAGAGCGGTTCCGGCCGGGGCAATCCGCCAGCGGGTCGAGCAGGAGGCGCCGAGGCCGGGCAGACGGGCGCCGCCACCGGACGGGACGCGCCGGCACCGGACAGACGGGCGCCGTCATCGGACGGGACGCCGCCACCGGACGGGACGCGCCGGCAGCGGGCGGGGCGCGCCGGCAAAGCCCGCCGCGACCGGCGTCGCCACAGGCCCCCGCTTGGCGCACAATAGAGACGAGGAACAGGGAACCAGGAGGGCCCATGCGCGCTGCAAGCGACATCGAGCGGGCGATCGGCGCCTACGGCGACGCCGTGTGGCGCGCCTGCCTGCTCTACCTGAGTCCCTGCGACGCCGAGGACGTCGTGCAGGACGTCTTCCTCAAATACGCCCTGCATGACGCGCCCTTCCGCGACGACGGGCACGCCAAGGCATGGCTCCTACGCGTCGCCATCAACGCCTGCAAGGACGTGCTCAAGGCGGCGAACAGGAAAAACGAGTCGGTCGACGCCCTCGCGGAGCAGGGGCGCCTCGGCGAGCTGGGGTGCACCGACGATCGGTCGGCCCATGAGCTGGCGCGCATCCTCGACGCCATGGACGCGTTGGGCGACCCGCCGAAGACGCAGCTCTACCTCGCCCTGTATGAGGGATATACCGCAAAGGAGATCTCCCGGATGTGCGACATGCCCGAAGGCACCGTATACTCGTGGATCTCGCGCGGGAAGAAGCGGCTGAGGGAGGTCCTGTCATGACGGACAACCTGGAGAGGCGCATGCGCGAAGCGTTCGACGGGGCGCACCTGCCGGCTGGACTCGCCGAGCGCACGCTCGCGCGCATCGAGGCGGAACGCGCGACGCAGGCAGAACCTGCATCACAGGCCGGGTGCGCGACGCGGATGGAACACATGGCGCGGGTTGAACGCGCCACGCCGGCAATGCAAGTTGAGCGCGCGGCGCGGGCAGAGCATCCCGCGCGGACCGAGCGCCGGCCCGCCCGTCCGCTCACCCGGCGCGCCGCCATCGCGCTCGCCGCCTGCCTCGCGCTCGCCGCGGTCTGTGTCGGCGGATACGCATGGGCCCAGGCGCCCTGCGCGTACGTGGCGATCGACGTGAACCCCTCCATCGAGCTCGGTATCAACCGCTTGGGCAACGTCGCCTCCGTCCGCGCGTACAACGAGGACGGGGAGCGTCTCCTGCAGGCGCTCGACCTCGACGGGCTCGCGTTCGCGGACGCCATGGCCGCCCTGGAGGAGCGGCTGCGCGGATACCTCGACGACGGGGCGACGGTCGAGATGACCGTCGTGTGCGACAACGAACGGCGGGCGGCGGAGCTCGAGCAGGTGGGCGTCGGATGCCTGAGCGCCTCGGGGTCGGGGAGCGTGCACTGCTCCCATGCGAGCTCCGAGGAGCACCACGCCGCCGAGAGCGCGGGGATGGGCCTTGGGAAGTACCGCCTCTACCTCGAGCTCGTCGACGCCGGCGTGGACATCTCGCCCGAGGAGGCGTCCGCGATGACCATGCGCGAGCTGCGCGCGCTGCTGGAGGACGCCGGAAGCGCGTCGGCAGGGGGCTCCGGATCGGACGCCGGGCAGGCAGCCGGCCGCGCCGGCGGACACGGGAACGGGTCGAGGGACGAGCACGGACACGGGGGCGGCCACGGCGGGGACTGAGCCGCGCACGAGCCGTCGATGAGAACGGCCTTCGGGTCGCCGGCCTCCCCGGCCGGCCTCCCCCGCCGACGGCAGCGGCGCCCCGCTCAGAGCGACCAGGTCGCGTGCACCGAGCCGCCCCCGACCGCCGCGGACAGCCCCGAGGCGTCCTCGATGCGCCCGATGCGCGTGTACCGGTACGATGTCCGATGCCCCTCGTAGAACAGGACCAGGCAGTCGTCGCCGAACAGCATGACGTCGCCCGCCTCGATCCGCTCCGGGGACTCCGCCGCGACGGGCAGCGGGTCATCCAGATAGGCGTACTTCTCGTTTCCGTTCAGTTCGGCCATATCGAGCTCGATTGCCAGGCGCGCGGCGAGCTCCCGCGCAGCATCCGTGTCCGCAGGCGTCACGATGAAGCGCGCGCCGCCGAGCTCGACCGTCATCTCCCGTGCAGCCACCGCGGAGCCCCCGAACGCCTTGCGCACCCCGCGCAGCGCGAGCATGTCCCCCGTCTGCACCGTCGCCTACCCCCTCTCCATGCCGAACGACGCGAGCCGTTTCTCGCCGATTCCCTGCAGCCAGGTGAGCACCGTGGAAAACAGCAGGTAGATGGCCGCGACCTCGAGATACAGAGGCAGCGCCCCGTAGGTGCGCGACACGATCTGCTGCGTCGCCATGAGCATCTCCAGCACCGTGATGTTCGCCGCGAGCGACGTGTCCTTCACGAGCGCGATCAGCTATGGTTTATCGAGGGGAGAGGAGCGCACGGAGGCGCCCTGCGCGACGGGCCATGCCGCATGCGGCGCAGCGCGGTGGCGACACGGAAGGCTGGCCTATCTGTCGCCAAGACGGACCGCGGCGGCGGAGGCGCGGCGGATGACACGGGGCCGTCCCGTCAGCCGCCGCAGGGGCCGTCCCGCCCGTTCCCGCTATCCGTCCCGCCTGCCGGCATCCCCGCCGCGCGGGGCGGCGGTCCTGGGGAATTTTCACCCGTCCCTATTTTCCCCGGCATCCCCGCCGCGCGGGGCGGCGAGCTCCTTTAGGAGCTCGAACCGGCTCATGATGTAGTCGTAGTTCTCGCGCCGATGCGGCAGCGTGCAGGCCGAGCAGTCCTTGATGTCGCCCGCATCGCCCACGTAGCGGAAGTTCCCGCCGCAGCGGGGTCCCAGCGCGTACAGCGGGCAGAAGCAGAATAGGCAGTTGAGCTCCTCGCCGTCCGGCATGATGTGGCACGGGTGGAACTCGCACGCCGTATGGCTGAAGAATCGGTAGTTCCCGCCGGCGACCGGCCCGCGCCCGAATCCGTCCGCGCGCTCGGCCGCGTCGGCCGCGCCTTCCCGCTCGCGCTCCGCCATGCGCCCTCCTTCGAACCCGCGGCGGGCGCCCCGCCGCGCCGTCGGCACGTCCGGGTCCTATTATGCCCGAGTGCCCCAATGTCGCATAGCGCATGCGATCAGCTCCTCCCGAAGCGGATGCGACGGTCCAGGCCCCCGCTACTTGGCAGCCGCGGCGTCGATGCAGGCCAGCGCGTTCAGGCTGCGCGGATAGCCGATGAACGGCAGGATCTGATGGACCACAGCGTACATGAACGCGGGATCGTTTCCCGTGTTGAAGTTGCCGGCGGCGTGCGCGGTCGCCTGCAGGTCGCAGCCGCCCTGGGCCACCAGGTAGCAGAAGGTGACCATCTCGCGCTCGGCGAGCGTGAGGCCGTGGCGGGTGTAGTAGTCCCCGAAGCAGTTGGCCGCGAGCCAGCGGTTGACCGTCGCACGCTCCGCCGGGCCGTTCACCCAGGCCTCGCGCATCCCCTCGCCGAACGCCTCGACCTGCACGCCGTTGCCGGCTGCGAGGCGCGTATCGGGCGTCACGGTCGCCTGCCCCTCGAGCGGCAGCTCGACGCCGGCGGCCTCGAGCGCCTCGTTCATCGCGCCGACGAACGGCATGACGCGGCCGAAGCCCAGGTAGTCGGTCGCCTGGTACACGACCTCCTTGAGCTCGACCGGGGTCACGCCGGCCTCGAGCGCCTCGGGCACCACGGCGCGGAACGCGTCGAGGCCCTGGCAGCCCAGCAGCGCCGCCACGATGGCCAGGTAGCGCGTACGGGCCGGGAGGGGCTGCGCCTCGTCGCCCGCCGCCTCGGCCAAAAACGCCTCGACGATCCCCGCGTACTCGGGGTCGGTCGCCTTGAATCCATCGGTGATAGCCATGGGATTTCCTCTCTCTTCCTTCCGCGGGACGGGGTGCCCGCCCCATCTCATCACAGGGAGACCGTACGCCTTGAAGTCGGCTCCAGGTCAATATGTCGCACGGCGCTGCAGACGCTCCCATGGCAGGTGCCCGCCGGTCCGCCTGCGACCCGCGCTACTGACGGATGAAGGCGGCGTCGTGGTCGGGGACGCCCGCGTCGTCGGTCACGAAGCGCTCGGCACGCATGTGCAGGTCGTATGTATCGCGGAGCTCCGCGATCGTGGCCATCATCGGCGAGGCGTGATGGGCGTCGAGCGCCGCCTGGTCGGCCCAGCTGTCGATGAGCATGACGGTCTCGGGGTCATCGAGCGGCTGGAAGTAGCGGTAGCCGACGTTCCCCTCCTCCGCGCGGATCCTATCCGCCGTTCCCGATGCCTCCATCTCCTCGGCGAAGGCACGCGCGGCGCCGTCCTTGCCGGTGTAGTACAGGTTTACCGTGATCGCCATTTCCGCTTCTCCTCTCTCACGACGTCAGCGAACGAGGCGCGCCGGCTCCACGTGCGCCCCCGCCTTTGCCCCGTCCGCTGCCTCGCTCTCGCGGCGCGGCGCCCGCCGGCTCCGCTAGAGCGCCGCCCCCAGCCTGTACGTCTCGCGCAGATGCCGCGAGGCGCGCGTCATGCCCGGCGTCCCGCAGCCGTAGCCGAGCACCCGCCCGCGGTCGCGCATGTCGAGGTAGCGACAGAGCGTCTCGTAGTGCGCGACGAGCGCGTCGAAGGTCCAGTCGTCGGCGTTCCACGCGTCGGCGAGAAGGACCGCGTCCAGCCGCCGCCCCGCGAGCCCTGCGGCCACCTCCCCGATGCATGAAAGGCCCCTCATGGAGATCCGACCCCTGCAGTACTTCCTCATGGTCGCCCGCGAGGGGACCATCTCCGGGGCCGCGCATGCGCTGCACCTGTCGCAGCCGTCGCTCTCCCGCCAGATGCAGGAGCTGGAACGCGAGCTGGGCTGCAAGCTGTTCGACCGCGGCAGCAGGCGGATCGAGCTGACCGAGGCGGGTATGCGCCTGCGCCGGCGCGCCGAGGAGATCGTGGACCTGGTCGGTCGCACGGAGGCCGAGTTCCTCGTCTCGGCGGACACCCTGGCGGGCGAGGTGCGGATCGGCGGCGGCGAGACGCCGGCCATGGAGCTCGTGGCGGACGCGGTCGCCGAGCAGCAGAGCGCCTACCCGCTGATGCGCTTCTCCCTGTACAGCGGCAACGCGGAGGACGTGCACATCGCCTGGAAGCGCTACCGGGAGTTCTCGCCGGCGGCGAGCGTCTTTTTGGATAAGATCCGGGAGCTGTGGAGCTGAACCCGCCGGCCCGCCGGCCGGCCCGCCGTCGGGGGCCCGGCGCCTGTCATCGGGCGAGCCCGCCGTCGGGGACGGGCGCGTACGGCAGAACGCCCGGCAGACGGGACGCGGTGTCCCATCTGCCGGGCGTATCCGTCCGCGTGAGCCGGGCCTTCCCGGCGCGCTCCTTACAGGTCGCCGCCGCCGAGCAGGCCGCGCAGGACCTTCTTGGGGTCCGCGGAGCCGTCGCGCGGGGCGAGGGCGGTGATCTTCTTCTGCATCTTGTACTCGTGGACCTCGTCCTCGAGCTCGCGCACGCGGGCGCGGAGCTTCTCCATCTCCGCCTCGCGCTGCTCGGCGCGCTCCTTCATGTCCAGGATGCGCACCACGCCGGCGAGGTTGATGCCCTCGTCGGTGAGCTGGTTGATGAGCTCGAGCCGCTCGATGTCCGCGCGCGAGTACAGGCGCGTGTTGCCGCCCGAGCGCTGCGGGTTCACCAGGCCCTTGGACTCGTAGACGCGCAGGGTCTGGGGGTGCATGCCCGTGAGCTCCGCCGCGACGGAGATCATGTACAGAGGCTTGTTGCGTGCATCGTCGGCCATATCAATCCCCAAACTCCCTGTTCATGACGGCCGGGACGGTCCCCGCCGTCATCATGACGGATAGGGCGGTCGCCGGCGCCGCGCGGCCGCCCGAGGCGGGCCGGCGCCGGGGCGCACCCCATCCGTCATACCTTACATCTTCGCGCGGTAGCGGTCGACGCCCGCACGGTAGTCGCGCCGGTCCGCGGCGCGCAGCTTCTCCAAGGCGCCGCGCTCGTCGGCGGAGAGCCCCGTGGGCACCTGCACGGCGATCTTCACCAGCAGCGCCCCGGTCCGGCCGCGGTGCTTCACGTCGGGCGCGCCCATCTCCTTGAAGCGGAAGGTCTTGCCGTCCTGGGTGCCCGCCGGGACCTTCAGGCGGACGGTCGCCCCTCCGGGCGTGGGCACGTCGACCTGGCAGCCGAGCGCGGCCTCGTAGACGGAGACCGGCAGCTCCATGGTCACGTCCGCGCCCTTGCGCTTGAACAGCGGGTGCTCGGCCACGTTGGTGGTGACCACCAGGTCGCCGCGCTCGCCGCCGTTCGCGCCGTACTCGCCGCGCCGCTTGTAGCGCAGCTTGCCGCCGTCGACCGCGCCCGCGGGCACGGACACCGTGATGGTCTGCTGCTCGCCGGTCGACGGGATCCGGTAGGTGACCTTATGGGTCACGCCGCGGAACGCGTCCTCGGCGGAGACGTCGACCGACAGCGAGAGGTCGCTGCCCTTGCGCGGGCGCGACGCCGCGCGGCCGCCCATGCCGCCGATGTTGCTGGCCCAGTCGGAGCCGAACGCCCCGTCCCCGTTGAAGATGCTGCTGAAGATGTCGCTCCAGCCCCCCGCCCCGGCGCCGCCGGAGTAGGTGTAGCCCCCTCCGCCTGCGCCCGGGATGCCGCCGAACATCAGCATCTGGTCGTATTCCTTGCGCTTGGCGGGATCGGACAGCGTCTCGTACGCCTCCGAGATCTCCTTGAACTTCGCCTCGTCGCCGCCCGCGTCGGGATGGTACTTCTGCGCGAGCTTGCGGAAGGCGGTCTTGATCTCTTTGTCGGAGGCGTTGCGCTGGACGCCCAGAACGTCGTAGAAGTTCTTCCCCTGTGGCATACGCCATGCCCCCTTTCCTGGTAACCCCGCGCCCCGGCCCTGCCTGCGGGCGGGGACGCCCGACCGGCGGGAGGCCCGTCCTCCCCACGCCCCCGCTCAGGGGGGGGGGCGCGGCGGGCCGCGTCGCCGGGTCGGTCGATCCTTAAAAGGGCCCCGGGGCGAACGCCCCGAGGCCCCGTCGCTTACTCCTCGGCTCCCTCGGAGGGCTGTTCCGCGTCCCCCTCCGGCTCCGGTTCGGGCGCCGGCCTCTTGGCGCCGCCGTAGGTGACCGTCACCATGGCGGAGCGCAGGATGCGGTCGGCCATGCGGTACCCCTTCTGGTACACGTCGTTCACCGTCTCGTCGTACTGGTCCGGGTCCTCGACGCGGCCGACGGCCTGGTGCTCGAGCGGGTCGAACGGCTCGCCCTTGGGATCGATCGGGGTCACGCCCTCGTGCTCGAACACGCCCATGAGCTTGGAGTGGACCGCGTCCACGCCGTCGACGAACTGCTTGAAGTCGTCGGAGAGCTCCTGGGAGCGGGCGTGGTCGATGGCGCGCTCGATATCGTCCACCACGGGCAGCAGCGCGCTCACGAGCTTCTCGGTGGCGCGGCTCTGCTCGGCCAGGCGCTCGGCGGCGGTGCGGCGGCGGTAGTTCTCCCAGTCGGCCTGCAGGCGCACGGCGCGGTCCTGCGCCTCCTTGGCGCGGGCCTCGGCGGCGTCGCGGGCCTCGGCCGCCTGCTCGAGCTCGCCGCGCAGGCCGGAGAGCTCCTCCTCGGCGCGCTCGAACTTGAGCTTGAAGTCATCCTCGGCCGCCTGCTCGCCGGCGCGGATGGCCGCCTCGACCATCTCCTCCTCCGTCATGGCGGGCGCCGGGGCGTCCTGCTCGGAACCGGTGCCGACGGCGGTCTCCCCGACGGCCTCGGCGGTCTCGACGTTCTCGGTCGCGGCAGCTTCCGTCGCCTCGTCGGCTGCCTCTACGGGAATCTTCACATCCTTCTCCTCAGCATCCGCGGGGGCGGCAGCGGCGGCCGCCCCCGTGTGGTCAGTGCGGGCGGACATGATTACTTGTCCTCGTCTACGACCTCGTAGTCGGCGTCGACGACATCGTCATCGGCACCGGCCGCGGAGCCGGCGGTGCCGTTCTCGGTGGCCTGCTGGGCGTCGGCGTAGACGATCTGGGCGAGCTCGTAGGCGACGGACTGCAGGTTGTCGCCGGCAGCCTTGATGGCGTCGACATCGGAGCCCTCGAGCGCCTTCTTGGCCTCGGAGATCGCGGCCTCCGCCTTGGACTTGAGGTCGGCGTTGACCTTGTCGCCCAGGTCGGCGAGGGTCTGCTCGGTGGAGTAGGCGAGGCTGTCGGTCTGGTTGCGGACCTCGACCTCCTCCTTCTGCTTCTTGTCCTCCTCGGCGTGGGCCTCGGCGTCCTTGACCATGCGGTCGACTTCCTCATCGGACAGGGCGGTGGAGCCGGAGATGGTGATCTGCTGCTCCTTGCCGGTGCCCTTGTCCTTGGCGGAGACGGTCACGATGCCGTTGGCGTCGATGTCGAAGGTGACCTCGATCTGCGGGACGCCGCGGCGGGCGGCCGGGATGCCGGTCAGCTGGAACTTGCCCAGGCTCTTGTTGTCGCGAGCCAGCTCGCGCTCGCCCTGCAGGACGTTGATCTCCACGGAGGTCTGGTTGTCGGCCGCGGTGGAGTAGATCTCGGTCTTGGAGGTCGGGATCGTGGTGTTGCGGTCGATCATCTTGGTCATGATGCCGCCCATGGTCTCGACGCCGAGCGACAGCGGGGTGACGTCCAGCAGCAGGATGTCGCTGCCGACGGTGGAGTCGCCGCCCAGGATGGCGCCCTGGATGGAGGCGCCGCAGGCCACGACCTCGTCGGGGTTCACGGACATGTTGGGCTGCTTGCCGGTCATGTTCTTGACGAGCTCCTGCACGGCGGGCATACGGGTGGAGCCGCCGACGAGGATGACCTCGGTGAGGTCCGAGAGCTTGAGGTTGGCGTCGCGCAGAGCGTTGGTGACCGGGGCCTTGCAGCGCTCGAGCAGGTCGTGGGTGATCTTCTCGAACTCGGCGCGGGTCAGCACGTAGTCGAGGTGCTTGGGGCCGGTGGCGTCAGCGGTGATGAAGGGCAGGTTGATGGTGGCCTGCTGGGCTGCGGAGAGCTCCTTCTTGGCGTTCTCGGCGGCCTCCTTCAGGCGCTGCAGGGCCATGGGGTCCTGGCGCAGGTCGATGCCGTTGTCGGCCTGGAACTTGTCGGCCATCCAGTCGATGACGCGCTGGTCCCAGTCGTCGCCGCCCAGGTGGTTGTCGCCCGCGGTGGAGAGCACCTCGAAGACGCCGTCGGCGAGGTCCAGGATGGAGACGTCGAAGGTGCCGCCGCCCAGGTCGAACACGAGGATGCGCTGGTCGGTGCCGCCCTTGTCGAAGCCGTAGGCGAGCGCCGCGGCGGTGGGCTCGTTGACGATGCGCTTGACGTTCAGGCCGGCGATCTTGCCGGCGTCCTTGGTGGCCTGGCGCTGGGCGTCGTTGAAGTAGGCCGGGACGGTGATGACGGCGTCGGTGACGGTCTCGCCGAGGTACTTCTCGGCGTCGGTCTTCATCTTCTGCAGGATCATCGCGCTGATCTGCTCGGGCGTGTAGTCCTTGCCGTCGATCTCGGCGACGGCGCGGCCGCCCTGGCCCTCCTTGACCGCGTAGGGGACGGTCTTGATCTCGGAGGAGACCTCGCCGTACCTGCGGCCCATGAAGCGCTTGATGGAGAAGACGGTGTTCTTGGGGTTGGTGACGGCCTGGTTCTTGGCGGCCTTGCCCACCACGCGGTCGCCGTCGGAGCGGAAGCCCACGACGGACGGGGTGGTGCGGTCGCCCTCGGCGTTCACGATGATGGTGGGGTTGCCGCCCTCGAAGACCGCCATGGCGGAGTTGGTGGTACCGAGGTCGATACCGAGGATCTTGCTCATTGGATATCCCTCTTCTTTCCTTTTCCTGCCGGGCGGCTCCGGGCGCGGGCCCGCGCCGCCGATTGTTCGTTCGACCCTACTATATCCCCTTATAGGCTCGGATATACAAAATCTAAGTCAAATCATATAAGATTTCTTGAGTTCCACGCAACAGGGTCGCCGAGCGCGGCGAAACCGCGGCGGGCGCCGCCCCGCACGCGCCGCGGCGGGGCTGCCGGCGCGCCTCGCGCTGGCGTTTCTGTCCGCTTGCGCCCCTCCCCAGTAAGCCTAAACTGACTCGGCGAACGGTATGAAAATGGCGGAGCCGGGGGTTGCAATGGCTCCCTCGCGTGGTATGTTAAGCGCAGAAACGCTCGGATCCCGTTCGCCTGCGGCCCGAGCAGGTCTTGTTTCGCACAGAGAGAGGAAACTGCCATGGCTAAGCCTATCATTGATGCCGACGAGTGCATCGCCTGCGGCGTCTGCGTCGACTCCTGCCCCCAGGGCGTGCTCGAGCTCAACGATGTCGCCACCGTCGCCGACGAGGACTCCTGCATCGCCTGCGGCGTGTGCCAGGAGAGCTGCCCGGCAGGCGCCATCACCGAGATCGAGGAGTAGCCTCCGCGCATCCCGGATGCATCGAACGCCTATGGAGGACCCGGTCCCCGAAGGGGGCCGGGTCCTTTCGTTTTCCGGAGCGGCCGCGCCGCTAGTACGGCGCCGAGGCGGGCGGGAGCCGCTTGAGGTACGCCCACATGCGCTGCTTCTCGCGCGGGTCCGCGAGGGCGGCCTCGAAGCCGTCGAGCGCGAGGACCCGCCGACCGAGCACGTGGGCGATGAGGCCGGGCTTCAGCATGGCCGTGTCGAAGTCCTCGATCGCCACGAGCGCGTCCGCGTAGGCGTCGCGCATGGCGTCGGCCGCTGCATCGTCCAGAAGGATCACGGCCTCGGGGTCGAGCGCCTCGAGCGCCCAGCGGAACACGTCGGCCGGCAGGGGCTCGCCCGCCGGGGCCGCCGCGTCCGCCTCCGCCGCCGCGCCCGCCATGCTGGCGAGCGCGCAGAAGTCCTCGGGCGCGTACCCGATCGCCGCGAGCGCGGCGCGCAGGGCGCGCCCGTCGGCGCCGGCCAGAAGCTCCCCGCCGGCCCGCTCCGCCTCGTCCAGCTCGCCTTTGACCAGGACGACCGGCGAGAAGGCGTTTCCCGCCATGATCACGCCGCGGGCGCCGAGCGCATCCAGGTCCTGCTCGACCATCTGCGCGAGCGCCTCTTTCCTCTCCGTCGCCGTCACGTGCATCCGCGCTCCTCACCTTCGCGTCTTCCAGCGCTATCATAGCGCGCCGCGGCGCGCGGGCGGCGCTCGGGAGGCGCCGACCGTTCGCCGCGCCCCGTTCCGAACCGGGTGCATCGGCGCGCGGCAACTGGGTATAACCCGTCACGTACCTGACGAGTCCCGCGCATGCGCGCACTCCCATAGGAGGAACACCATGGCAACGATCATCGAGGCCACCCCGCAGAACTTCGACCAGCTGCTCTCGTCCGACCTTCCCGTCCTCATCGATTTCTGGGCCCCGTGGTGCGGCCCCTGCCGCACGCTCTCCCCGATCGTCGACGAGCTGGCCGGCGAGCTCGAGGGCAAGCTCGTCGTCGCCAAGTGCAACGTCGACGAGAACCAGGACATCGCCATGAAGTACGGCGTCATGTCCATCCCCACGCTCGTGATGCTCAAATCCGGCCAGGAGGCCATGCGCACCGTCGGCGCCATGCCCAAGGCCAGGCTCGCCGCGGAGATCGAGAAGGCGCTGTAAGCGCCCTCCCCTCCGCACCGGAGCAGACGCGTCCCCGAACCAGCGACGGGCGCCCCGCGGACCCGCGGGGCGCCCGTTCCTTTTTGCCGGCGGTGCGCCAAGCGCTACACTTGACCGAAAGACGAGACGAGGAGGAACGATGCACGACACCGGTATGAACATGGGGCAGCTCGCCATGAGCGTCAAGCAGGTCGACGACGCCGTCGCGCTCTCGCGCGACTGGAGCCACCGGCTGCTCCACGCGACCGAGGCCTACGATATGGAGCGCATCGGCTCCAAGCTCGAGCAGGCCATGGCCGCGCTCGACGAGGCGCGCGCCGCCCTCGAGGGCTACGAGGAGGCCATCGAGGCCGACCACAACGCCGTCGGCACCGTGAAGCTGGTGTAGACGTGGGCGCGCCCGAGGGCTCCTGCGAGCTCGCCCGCTTCTCCATCGCCGTCCCCGCCGACCTGCTGAGGGAGTTCGACGCCTCGATCGGGCGGCGCGGGGACGCGCGCAACCGCTCCGAGGCCATCCGCGACCTCATGCGCGCCTCGCTGGTGCACGAGACCGCCCGCACCCCCGACGAGCAGGTCATCGGGTCGCTCACCATGATCTACGACCATCACACCGGCGACCTCACCCGTCGCCTGGACGAGGTTCAGCACGACTACACCGACGAGATCGTCTCCACCATGCACGTGCACCTCGACCACCACAACTGCCTGGAGATCCTCGCCCTCAAGGGGCGCGGCGAGCGCGTCTACGAGCTCGCCGACAAGCTGCTCGGGCTGCGCGGGGTCCACCACGGGGAGCTCACCTGCGCCGCGACCGGCTCGAGCCTGGAGATCTAGCATGCCGGGCGCCGCAGACGGCAGGGGGAGCGGGGATCGCCCCGGATGCGGGGCGCACGACGGCGCGCGCGAGGCGCCGCGCCGCGTCGGCATCCATGTGACGGGCATCGTCCAGGGCGTCGGCATGCGCCCCTTCGTCTACCGCGAAGCCGTGGCGCACGGACTCGCGGGATGGGTGCTGAACGCCGCCGACGGCGTGCACATCGAGGCCCAGGGACCCGCCGGCCGGGTCTCCGCGTTCGTCCGCGCGCTCGGGCGGCGCGCCCCCGCCGCGGCGCGCGTCGACCGCATCGACGTCGCCGAGCTCGCCCCGGAGCCCGACGGTGCGCCGGATCCCACCGGGGACGGGCGCGAACCGGCGTTCCGCATCGTCGCCTCCGACGCCGAGGGGGCGCGCACCACGCTCGTCTCCCCCGACATCGCGACCTGCCCCGACTGCCTGCGCGAGCTGTTCGACCCCGCCGACCGCCGCTACCGCTACCCCTTCATCAACTGCACCAACTGCGGGCCGCGCTTCACCATCATCCGCTCGCTGCCCTACGACCGCCCCGCGACCTCCATGGACGCGTTCCCGATGTGCGGGGCCTGCGCCGCCGAGTACGCCGACCCGGGCGACCGGCGCTTCCACGCCCAGCCCGACGCCTGCTTCGCCTGCGGGCCGCACATCACCTGGCGCGAGCGCGCGGGGGCGTGCGGCCGGGACGCCGTCGGGACGCCCGCCGCGGGCCGCACGCGCGAGGAGAGCGACGCGATCATCGGCCGGTGCGCCGACCTGCTCGCCGCGGGGGGCATCGTCGCCGTCAAGGGACTCGGCGGGTTCCACCTCGCCTGCGACGCCGGATGCGACCGCGCGGTCCGCGAGCTGCGGCGGCGCAAGCACCGCGGGCGCAAGCCCCTCGCCGTCATGGTGCGCTCGCTCGGGGACGCCGGGGCGCTGTGCGAGGCGGACGACGCCGAGCGCGCCCTGCTTGCCGGCAGCATCCGGCCCATCGTCCTGCTGCGGCGGCGCCCGGCGTCCGGCATGGGGGGCGAAGGCCCCGCGGGCGATGCGGCGGGCGCGCCCCGCATCGCCCCGTCGGTCGCCTTCGACCTGCCGGAGCTCGGCGTCATGCTGCCCTACACGCCGCTGCAGCACCTGCTGCTCGCCGCCTGCGCCGACCGCGGCGTGCGGGCCCTCGTGATGACGAGCGGCAACCTCGCCGGGGAGCCCATCGAGGTCGATGACGGCGCGGCATGGGAGCGCCTGTGCGCGCGCGGCGTCGCCGACGCGCTGCTGGGCAACGACCGCGCCATCCTCGCGCGCTACGACGACTCCGTGGTCCGCGTGGTCCGCGGGGCCCCCGCGCCCGTCCGCCGCGCGCGCGGCTACGCGCCGCGCCCCCTGCCGCTGCCGCCGCTCCCCCCGGGGGCGGTCGAGCCGCCGTGCATCCTGGCCTGCGGGCCGGAGCAGAAGGCCACCCTCGCGCTGACCCGGGGCGACGGCGACGGCCGCGCGGCCCTGTGCTTCGTGAGCCAGCACGTCGGCGACGTGGAGGGCGCCTCCGTGCTGGAGGCCTGGCATGGCGCGCGCCGCCGCATCGAGGACCTGTTCGGCCTGGACCCCGGCGCGCTCGCCTGCGACGCGCACCCCTCCTACCTCACGAGCCGATGGGCCCGCGGGCGGGCGGCGGACCGCGGCCTGCCGCTCGTCGAGGTGCAGCACCACCACGCGCACATCGCGTCGGTCATCGCCGAGGCGGCGGCGCGCGGGGACATCGACCCCGCCCTCCCCGTCGTCGGCGTCGCGCTCGACGGGACGGGCGCCGGGGACGACGGGACCGTCTGGGGCGGCGAGGTCATGACGGCCGACCTCACCCGTTTCGACCGCGTCGCCCACCTGCGCCGCTGGCGCCTGCCGGGCGGCTCCGCCTCGATCCGCGAGCCGCGGCGCAGCGCGCTCTCCCTGCTGGCGGGCACCGGCCTGCTCGGGCACCCCGGGGCGGCGCCCCTCGTCGGGGCGATGGGGGAACCCGTGCGCCGCGTGACGCTCGCCATGGTCGAGCGCGGCGTCAACAGCCCGCTCACCAGCAGCATGGGCCGGCTGTTCGACGCGGTCGCGGCCCTGCTCGGCATCTGCGGGGAGGCGACCTACGAGGGGGAGCCCGCCTGCCTGCTCGAGGCGGCGGCGCAGCGGGCGCGCAGGTCGGCGCCGCTGGCGGGCTTCCGCCTCCTCAGCCCCGAGGCCCCCGGCCTCCCGCGCGTCATCGACACCGGGCCCGTCCTGCGGTCGCTGCTCGAGGGCGTCTCGGACGGCGTCCCCGTCGACGAGCTCGCCCGCGGCTTCCACGAGTCCGCCGCGCGCATGGTCGCGCAGGCGGCGGCCGAGGCGTGCCGCGAAGCCGGGATCCGGACGGTCGCGCTGTCGGGCGGCGTCTTCATGAACCGCCTGCTGCTCGGGCGCTCGGTCGACCTGCTCGAGGCCGCCGGCCTCACCGTGCTCGTCCCGCGCGACGTGCCCGTCAACGACGGCTGCATCGCCTACGGGCAGGCGGCCGTCGCGCGCGCCCGCCTTGCCGCCCGCGGTGCGGGCGCGGTACCATCTTCCCGATCGACTTGACCCGCCCGCGCAGCGGGCGGAGAGGGAGGCGCCCATGTGCCTTGCCGTCCCCGGCAGGATAACCGCCGTACATGAGGGAGACCGAGCCGACGTCGACATGCTCGGCGCCCGCCGCGAGGTGTCGCTGCGCCTCGTCCCCGAGGCGCGCGAGGGGGACTACGTCCTCGTCCACGCGGGCTTCGGCATCCAGGTGATCGACGAGCGGGAGGCCGCCGAGACCATCCGGCTGCTCCAGGAGATGGACGAGCTGCTCGACGACGAGCTGCCCGCGCCCGAAGGGGCCGCATGAGCGCGTCCGATGCGCCCGCGGCGGCCTTCGCCGCCTTCCGCGACCCCGGGCTCGTCCGCGAGCTGATCGCGCGCATCGGGCGCATCGTCGGCGAGCGCGCGGTCAACCTCATGGAGGTCTGCGGGACGCACACGATGAGCATCGGCCGCTACGGCTTCCGCTCCGTCATGCCGAGGGGCGTGCGCCTGCTGTCGGGCCCCGGATGCCCGGTCTGCGTCACCTCGACGCAGGACATCGACCGCGCCGTCGCGCTCGCGCGCGTCCCCGGCGTGACCGTCGCGACCTTCGGCGATATGATGCGCGTCCCCGGCTCCCGGTCCTCCCTGCGCGCCGAGAAGGCCGCGGGGGCGGACGTGCGCGTCGTCTACTCCCCGCTCGACGCCCTCGACATCGCCGAGCGCGAACCCGGCCGCGAGGTGGCCTTCATCAGCGTGGGGTTCGAGACCACCACCCCGGCCGTCGCCGCCACCCTGCTCGAGGCGGCCGAACGCGGGCTGGGGAACTTCTCGGTGCTCGCCGCCAACAAGATGACGCCGCCCGCGCTGCGCGCCATCGCCGACGACCCCGAGACGCGCATCGACGGCTTCATCCTGCCCGGGCACGTCTCCACCATCACGGGCCTGGCGCCCTACCGCTTCCTGGCGGACGAGTTCGGCATCCCCGGCGTCGTGACCGGGTTCGAGCCCGTCGACATCCTGGAGGGCATAGAGCAGCTCGCCCTCATGATCGCGCAGGGCGCCCCTGAGATCCGCAACGCCTACCGGCGCGGCGTGAGCGAGGAGGGCAACCCCACGGCGCGCGCCCTGACGGACCGGGTCTTCGAGCCGGTGGACGCGCGATGGCGCGGGCTGGGCGAGCTGCCCCGCTCGGGGCTGCGCATCCGGGAGGGGTTCGCCCGCCTCGATGCGGCGCGGCGCTTCGACATCTCCGAGGAGCCCGCGCGCGAGCAGCCCGGCTGCCGCTGCGGGGACGTCCTGCACGGGCGCATCGCCCCGACCGGCTGCCCGCTGTTCGGCCGCGCGTGCACGCCGGAGCATCCGGTGGGGCCGTGCATGGTGTCGAGCGAGGGCAGCTGCGCGGCGTACCACCGCTATCGGGACTGAACGCGGCGCCCGCGCGCTCCCGCGCCGTGGAGCGCGCGGGCGCCGACGCCCCGCATCGGCATGGAGGACAAGGAGGGACCCATGACGGACGACACGGTGCTTCTGGGCCACGGATCGGGCGGTCAGATGATGAAGCGCCTTATCGACGAGCTGTTCCTGGACGCGTTCGGCTCGCCCGAGCTGCTCGCCGGGAACGACGCGGGCGTCTGCGAGCTGCCGGCGACCGGGCGCATAGCCGTCTCGACGGACAGCTTCGTGGTGACGCCGCAGTTCTTCCCCGGCGGCGACATCGGGCGCCTCGCCGTGTGCGGCACCGTGAACGACGTGTCCACCGCGGGCGCGCGCGTGCGCTACCTCTCCTGCGGCTTCATCCTCGAGGAGGGCTACCCGGTCGACGACCTCGCCCGCATCGTCCGCAGCATGGCCGAGACCGCGCGGGAGGCGGGCGTCCGCATCGTGACGGGCGACACCAAGGTGGTCGAGCGCGGGGGAGCCGACGGCGTCTACATCAACACGACGGGCGTGGGCGAGGTGCCCCGCGGCGTGGACCTCTCCGGGTCGGCATGCCGTCCCGGAGACGCCATCCTCGTGTCGGGCACCCTCGGGGACCACGGCGTCGCCGTCATGAGCTGCCGCGAGGGCCTCGGCTTCGGCACCGACGTCGTGAGCGACGCCGCCCCGCTCAACCGGCTCGTCGCCGCCGTGCTGGACGCCGCTCCGCACGTCCGCTGCTTCCGCGACCCCACGCGCGGGGGCCTGGCGAGCACGCTGAACGAGTTCGCCGCGGCGAGCCGCGTCGACATGGAGGTGGACGAGGACGCCGTCCCCGTGGCGGACCCCGTCCGCGGCGCCTGCGAGATGCTCGGTCTCGACGTGCTGCAGGTGGCCAACGAGGGGAAGATGGTCGCCGTCGTCCCCGCCGACGAGGCCGACGCCGCGCTCGCCGCCATGCGCGGCGCACCCTACGGCGGGAACGCGGCGGTCATCGGCCGCGTGGGCGAGCCGGCGGGGGATGCGGGACCGCTCGTGCGCGTGCGCACGGCCTGGGGGTCGGCGCGCGTCCTGGACACGCTCGTCGGGGAGCAGCTCCCCCGCATCTGCTAGCGAAGGCGCGGCCCCGCCATGCCGACCGGGGCCGCGCCCCCTCCGAACCCCCCGCACCCCCTCCCCATTCATCCCAGGAAAGGACCACGCATGCCCTTCACCCATGTGATCTTCGACCTCGACGGCACCCTGCTCGACACGCTCGAGGACCTCGCGCGCGCCGGCAACCACGTGTGCTCCGCGCACGGCTGGCCGACGTTCCCCATCGACGCCTACCGCTACAAGGTGGGCAACGGCATGCTCAAGCTCGTGGAGCGCTTCATGCCCGCCGAGTTCGCGGGCGACGGGACCATGTTCGAGCGCACGCTCGCGGAGTTCCGGGCCTATTACAGCGCGCACAAGGAGGACCATACCGCGCCCTACCCCGGCGTGCCCGAGCTCCTCGACGAGCTGCGCGCCGGCGGGCTCGCGCTCGCCGTGCTCACCAACAAGGACCACGCCGCGGCCGCGCCGCTCGTCGAGCGCTTCTTCGGAACGGGACGCTTCTCCCTCGTGCAGGGGCACGTGGCCGGCTTCGACCCCAAACCCGCCGCCCCCATCACCCTGCACGTGCTCGAGCAGCTGGGCGCGGATGCCGCCTCGACCCTCTATGTGGGCGATTCGGATGTCGACGTGGCGACCGGCCACAACGCGGGGCTCGCGGTGGCGGGCGTCACCTGGGGGTTCCGCGGCCGCGCGGAGCTCGAGGCGGCCGGCGCCGACTTCCTCGCCGACTCCCCCGCCGAGCTCGCCCGCATCGCACGGGGCCGCTAGGGCCCTCCGGACGGCCGCAGGCGGCCGCGCTCGCATCGCCGCGGCGCCGCATATACGGCGAAACGGCCGCGGGCCGTCGGGGGGCGGACTCCCCCGACGGCCCGCGG
>NZ_JAQECM010000007.1:52530-59789 GCF_027669965.1 Candidatus Collinsella stercoripullorum
GGCTCGAAGAGGGGTATCCCCCTGGAGCGCCGTGCCTTACAGCGTCATATTGGGGTCCGCGTCCACGCTGAAGTCCGAGAACTCGCCGCGCGCGAACTTCTCGCGCGCCACGACGGCGATCATGGCGGCGTTGTCCGTGCAGGCGTTTCGCGGCGGCACCGTCACGCGGATGCCCTGACGCGTCAGCTTGCGGACCATCATCTCCCGCAGATGGGGGTTGGCCGCCACGCCGCCGCCGATGCAGTACTCGCGGGCGCCCGTCTCGCGCAGGGCGTTGCGGGCCTTCTTGTACTGCACGTCGAACACCGCCGCCTCGAAGGACGCGGCGAGGTCGGGCAGGTGGATCGTGCGGCCCGCCTTCGTCTCCTGCTCGATGTAGAGCGTCACCGCGGTCTTCAGCCCCGACAGGGAGAAACGGTAGTCCCCGCGCCGGTTGAGCG
The DNA here is from genome assembly GCF_027669965.1 of Candidatus Collinsella stercoripullorum. Lineage (NCBI taxonomy): Bacteria > Bacillati > Actinomycetota > Coriobacteriia > Coriobacteriales > Coriobacteriaceae > Collinsella > Candidatus Collinsella stercoripullorum. The sequence continues at coordinate 52,971 of NZ_JAQECM010000007.1, forward strand.
CCCGGGGGAAGTCGATGGCCTTCGGGTCGCCCGTCTCCGCGAGGCGCGAGATGACCGGGCCGCCGGGATAGCCCAGCCCGAGCGCCATGGCGACCTTGTCGAACGCCTCGCCCACCGCGTCGTCGAGCGTCTCTCCGAGCACCTCGTAATCCCCCCAGGCGCGCACGTGCACGAGCATGGTGTGCCCGCCGGAGACGAGGGTGAAGATGAACGGGGGCTCGAGGTCCGGTGTGGTGAGGAGGTTGGCGTACAGGTGCCCCTCCAGATGGTTCACGCAGATGAGCGGCTTACCCGCCGCGAAGGCGAAGCCCTTGGCGAACGCGACGCCCACCACGAGCGCCCCCACCAGCCCCGGGCCCTGCGTCACGCCGACCGCCGCGAGCTCACCCGGGGAAAGCGGGCCGTCGGCAAGGCCGAGCGACGCCGCCGCCTCCTCGAGCGCGGCATCGACGACGCCCACGATGACCTCGACGTGCTTGCGCGAGGCGATCTCGGGCACCACGCCGCCGAAGCGCGCGTGGAAGTCGATCTGGGTCGACACCTGGTTGGCCAGCAGGTTGCCCTCGGCGTCGATGATGGCGACGGCGGTCTCGTCGCAGGAGCTCTCGATGGCGAGCACCGGCTGGCGCCGGGCGATCTCCGCGCGCTCGGCGTCGGTGCGCGAGGGGACGGGGGCGGGCCAGGGGCGCGCGGCGGCGGAGGTGGGCTCGGGGGACGCCGCGTCCACCGGCAACCTGAGGGGCAGGTCGGCCGTCATGACGAGCGCGTCGCGCCCGGCGCCGTAGTATCCGCGGCGAACGCCCGCGCGGGAGAACCCGAGCCCCTCGTACAGCGCGATGGCGGCGTCGTTGTCCGCCTCGACCTCGAGCGACGCCGTGGCGCACCCGAGCATCTGGGCGTCGTAGCTCACATGGGAGAGCAGCTTGCGGGCGATGCCCTGCCGGCGGCGGCCCGATGCGACCGCGACGTCGAGCACCTGCACGTCGCGGTCGACCACCATGCCGCCGGCGATGCCCACGAGCTCGCCGTCGTCATGCGCGACCCACCAGGTGCGGGGGACGGCCGCGCCCTCGCCCAGCTCGGATAGGAACATCTCGGGCGTCCAGGCGGCGTGCCCGGAACCGGAGAAGCAGGCTTCCTCGAGCGCCGAGGCGGCTTCGGCATCCGCGGCACCCATCGGGCGGAACTGCAGATGGCGCCCGGCGAGCTCGTCGGCCACCCCCGTCACGCGGCTCTCCTCGCTCTGCTCGAGCCCCAGGCGGCGCCGCTCGTTCTCCTCGGCGTCCGAGAGCCGCGTGTAGACGGGCAGGACGAGCGCCGGGTCGCCGCCGGGAAGCGCTGCGGGGGCATCCGCCGCCGCAGCGAGCAGCAGCCCCTCGCCCGAGGGCCACCACAGCTCCCGCGGGCACGCGCGGCCCATGAGGCCGGCCTCCTCGAACAGCTTCCCGTAGCGCACCAGGCCGTCGCCGGTGAGCTGCAGCTCGCCCGCATCCGGGCGCTCCGCCCACTCCCGGGCGGCGAGGGCGGCCTTGACCACGCGCTCGCGCTCGTACAGGCGCGACGCGCCCGCCTCGTCCAGGCGGTAGAGCGCCGGGTAGACCTCCCCGCGCATGGCGTCGGCCGCCACGGCCAGCAGGCCGCGCACCCCGGCGCGCCATGCGGTCCAGGCGCTCGCATCGAGGGTGGACACCCCCTCGAGCGGCAGGTTCGCCCCGCAGGCGAGGCCCTTCGCGGTGGAGATGCCGATCCGCACCCCGGTGAACGAGCCCGGCCCGCGCCCGACCAGGACCCCGTCGACATCGGCCATGGAGAGCCCCGCGTCACGGAGCACCCCGTCGAGCGTGTCGACGAGCTCCACGTTGGCGCGGCGGCGGCACATATGGTCGCCCGACGCCAGCAGCTCGACCCGCGCGGCGCCGGACTCGGACGGAGCCCACCACCCCAACGCGCATATCAGCATGTCCGTCGAGGTGTCGCATGCGGCGACCAGATACCGCTCGTTCCCTTGTGTCATCTCATCCATCTCATTTCCAGCGGCGTCCGACGCGGGCGCACCCAACGGGCCCCGCGGCCGCCGCGACCACATCATGCCGTCGCATCCGAATCCGGCGGGGGCCGGTCACCCCCGGTCCCCGCTCCCGTCGGAGGCGACCGCCCCGTCGATCGCCCGCAGAAGCTCCTCGGCGCGCGCACCATGGGCCTCGAGCTCGATCGCCCGCGCATCGGGGTCGTCGTCCACGCGCCCGAGGGTCACGGAGAGGAACTCGTCGGTCAGCTCGTCCTGGAACTGCTCGCCCCATTCGAGAACGCAGACGCCCTCGTACCCCAGCACGTCGTAGATGCCCGTATCCTCGAGCTCGAAGGCGTGCTCCAAGCGGTAGAGGTCGAAGTGGAACAGCTCGATCCGCCCGCCGTCGTGCACGGCCATGAGGGCGAAGGTCGGGCTCGTGACGGGATGCCCGTCCCCCAGCCCGCGCGCGATGCCCTTCGTGAGCCGGGTCTTCCCCACACCGAGGCCCCCGGTGAGCACGAGGACGTCGCCGTCGGCGAGCGACGCGGCGGCGACCTCTCCGAACCGCTCCGTGTCCTGCGCGCTCCCGCTCCGGTAGCGCCCGACGGCGCTTCGCTCCAAGGACACGGCTACTCCTCCATCCGGGGCAGCGCTTCGGAATGCCGCGCCGCCTCCGCGACCGTCGCGGGCACGGAGGGACCGTCGACCGGATGGCGCTCCAGGTAGTCGCCGAGCATGCGGAAGTCCGCCTCGAGGAGTTCCTGCCAGGCGGGGTTGCGCAGCGCCGCCGCCGGGTGGAACGTGGGCATGACCACGAAGTGCCCCATCTGGTGGAAGCGGCCGCGGAGCTTGGTGATGCCGATCTCGGTCTTGAGCACGAAGTGCGTCGCGGGGTTCCCGAGCGTCACGATGATGTCCGGCCAGATGCTGCGGATCTGCTCGCGCAGGAACGGGGAGCAGGCGAGGACCTCCTCGGGGCGCGGGTTGCGGTTTCCCGGCGGACGGCATTTGAGCACGTTGGCGATGTAGATGTCCTCCCGCTTGAGACCCGCGAGCGACAGGATCGCGTTCAGGTTCTCGCCGGCGCGCCCCACGAAGGGCTCGCCCTGCAGGTCCTCGTTGCGTCCCGGCGCCTCGCCCACGAACATCACGCGGGCGTGCGGGTTCCCCACGCCGAACACGATCGTGGTGCGCGTCTCGTACAGAGGGCACAGGCGGCAGTCCCCCAGGACCCCGCGGATCTCCTCGAGCGACACCTCGCGCGGACGCTGGTGCTCGTGGCCTGGAATGTGCATCACGCCCATCTCGGCTCCTTAGGTGTAGATCTTCTCCAGGCGCATGCCGAACCCGCATGCCACCTCGTAGTTGATGGTCCCGCGCAGCTGCGCCATCTCGTCCATGGTGATCTCGGCGCCCCCGTCGCGGCCGATGACGGTCATCAGATCGCCCATCTCGGCTTCCGGCGTCTCCCGCTGCGACGTCTGCTGGATGGCGACCATGAACTGGTCCATGCAGATGTTGCCCACCTGGCGCACGCGCATACCGCGGAACAGCACGTCCATGCGGTTGGAAAGCGTGCGGGACAGGCCGTCCGCGTACCCGATGGGCAGCGTGCAGATCTGCACGCGGGCGCGCGGCACGCGGTAGGTGAAGCCGTAGCCCACGCCCTCGCCCATCGCCGGATGCGCGGTGCGCGTCACGCGGGCGCGCACGCTCATCACCGGCTCGAGCGGGAAGACCGGCCGCGTGACCTCGCTCGGCTGCAGGCCGTACAGGCCGATGCCCGCCCGGATCATGTCGTAGCGCATCGAGGGGTCGAGGATCGAGGCGACCGTGTTGTCGCAGTGCACGATCCCGCATTCGAAGCCCGCCTCGTGCATGGCGGCGACCGCCTCGTCGAAGCGCTTGCATTGCAGCTTGTAGTCCCAGCCGTTGGACTCGTCGGCCGTGGCGAAATGGGTGAAGACCCCGTCGCATCGGATGCCGCGGTGGAAGTCGATCTCGCGCCGGAAATCGATCACGTCGGCGTAATGGACGCCGATGCGGTTCATCCCCGTCTCGATCGCCATGTGGTACCTGCCCACGACGCCCAGGCTCACCGCCCGCTCGCCGTACGCCAGCGCGAACTCCGACGTGTAGACGGACGGCATGAGGCTGTGCTCGAGCAGCGTGTCGATGGCCGTCGCCGGGGGCTCGGAGAGCACGAGGATCGGCTCTGAGATCCCTCCCCGACGCAGCTCGACGCCCTCCATGACCGTGGCGACGGCGAACATGTCGCAGCCGGTCGCGTGCATGATCTTCGCGCACTCGACGGCCCCGTGGCCGTAGGCGTCCGCCTTCACCACGCAGCAGAGGCGCTGGCGCGGACCGAGAAGGTTCTTGAAGGCCCTCGTGTTGCGGCGCAGGGCCCCGCGGTCGATCTCGACCCACGCCCAGCGCGTCGACGGCTCCTTACGCCCTATCACGGCCTACTCATCCCCCTCGTCGCCCGAGATGCCGAGCTCGCGGCAGGCCGCGTTCTCCACCAGCTGGATGGCCTCGCCGATCAGGTCGATGAGGTCGGTTGCGATCACGCTTCTCTCGCCGTATTCCGCGGCGGCGGCGAACCCGGTGTAGGAGTGGACCGCGACCGCATAGGAGGCGAGTAGCTCCCACCGCTCGACCTCGCCGTGGGTCGTGGCGACCGTCCCGGACAGGATTCCCGCGAGCACGTCGCCGGATCCGGCCGTCGCAAGGGAAGCGGGACCGGACATGGGCATGAGGACCCTCTCGACGCCCACCACCGCGGTCGTGGCGCCCTTCGCGACGACGACCAGGTTGTCCGAGCCGACCGCCCAGACGACGCGCTGGGCGGCGTCGATGGCGGTCCCCAGATCGTCCACGGGCAGGTCCCCCACCAGCCGCGAGAGCTCGCGGTGATGCGGCGTGAGGATGAGCGGCGCCTCTCGGCGGTACAGCTCAGGGGTCTTGTCGATCCCGTCGATGGCGAGGCGGGAGAGGCAGTTCAGCGCGTCGGCGTCCAGGATCAGCGGGACGTCCAGCTCAAGCAGGCCCGAAACGACCTGCATGCAGCCGGAGGCGGTCGTCATACCCGGCCCGCACAGGACGCAGTCGTACTTCTTCGCCGTCTCGCACACCACCTGGCGGGCCGCCGCACCGAAGGATCCGCGGGAATCGGAGGGGATCGCGATGACGGGAACGGACGGCAGGGCCATGCGGATGAGGTTCGCGCAGGCGTCGGGAGCGGCGACCGCGACGTAGCCCGCCCCGGCGCGCGCGGCCGCCTTGGCCGCCATCATCGCCGCGCCGGGATAGCGGGCGGATCCGGCGACGACCAGCACCGAGCCGCGGGAGTACTTGTTCACGGTCGCGGGGAGCGGCTCGAGGAAATCGACGAGATCGGCCGCCTCGACGATCTCCGCGGCATGGTCGACGTCGTCGATCACCTCGTCGAGCTTGTCGTACAGCTCGCCGCAGACGAGCTCTCCCACGTACTGGGGGGCATCGGCGCTGTACAGGCCGATCTTCGGGGCGATCATGGTCGCCGTCTTGTCGGCGCGCACGCAGCAGTCCTCGACGACGCCGGTCTCGGAGTCCAGGCCGGAGGGGACGTCGACGGAGATGACGCGGGTGGCCGTTTCGTTGAGCGTGGGGATCCAGATGGAGAAGGGCGGGCGGAGCTGGCCGTGGAAGCCGGTCCCGAGGATGGCGTCGATCACGAGGTCCGCGCCGGACAGCAGGTCGGAGAGCTCGTCACGGGACGGCCCTACGACGACCTCGACGTCGCGACCCGATGTGCGGCGCGCCACATGGCGCGCGAGGGCGGAGGGCACCTCGCTCGGCCCGACGGGCGTGGCGACTGTCACATGGGCGCCGCGCTGCTGCAGGATATCAGCGGCGACCCAGCCGTCACCGCCGTTGTTGCCGAATCCGGTGAGGACGACGACCTCCTTGGGATCGTATTCCTGGGCGACGGCGGCGACGAACTCGCCGGCATGCTCCATGAGCTCGGCTTTCGAGGTGCCTTCGCGCTCGATGATGTCCTCGAGCCTCCGGACTTCCTCAGTGCTCAGAATGGGTTTCATCAGCCTGCTCCTGTTCTGCCGGGACATCGGGGGCGTCCACAGCGGTCAACTCAGCCAACTGGACGGTGTCGAGCTCATCGAGCACCGAGCGCGCGTCACGGAACGACTGGGCGATGAGCGCCTTGCCGTCCTGCTTGGATTCCTTTGGTTTGGGGCGTGCGTCCGCGGTGATGGTCATGGCGTTGGCGACGGCCAGACCGCTCGTCAGCGAGAGCGAGAGCGCGACCTCGACGATACCGCGCTCCTCGGCGATCTCCTTCGCGCGGCCGGAGAGGACGGCGAGGGGCCGCCCATGCGCATCGCGTGAGACGGAGACATCCTTGCGCCCGACGCCCTGGCCAAAACCGGTGCCGAGAGCCTTGAGGACGGCCTCACGGGCCGCGAAGCGGCTCGCGTAGTGCGCTGCAGGTCGATTCGAGGAGTCGCAGTACGCGCGCTCCTCATCGGTGAACATCCGCGGAACGAAGCCGGGAGTCCTCTGAAGGATCTCCTCGAACCGGGAGATCTCGACGATATCCACGCCGATGCCGGCCTCCGCCATATCCACCGCCCTTCTCTCGGTAAAGACACACGAGCATATTGTACGTTGTCGGTGTGGATTGGGCGAGGTGAACGGGGGCCGCCGCGGGAAAGGGCGCGGCGCGCCCGCGAACGACGGAGGGCCCCGCAGGCTGCGTGCCTGCGGGGCCCTCCGCGAAACGCCGTCCACCGGTCAGCGGCGCC
>NZ_JAQECM010000070.1:0-9314 GCF_027669965.1 Candidatus Collinsella stercoripullorum
ACGCGAGCCCGGCGGCGCTCGCAGAGGTCTGCCTCCCCCGCGAGCTGCTCGACGGGCTCGGCGTCCGGCGCGTGCCGCCCGCCGAGGTGGAGACGAGGCCGGAGCTCATAGGGAGGCTGCGCGCCGAGCGCGACCGCGCGGCGGGCGCGTAGAAAGAGGGGAAGACGGGCGGCGGCGGGGCGAAAACCGAGCCGGACGGGGCCTGCGCTAAGTCCGTCACAGGGGCGGGCGCGGGGCGCTCCCGCATGGCCGCGGAAGGCGCCCGGACGCCGCATCCTGCACTTACCCCGCCGGGAACGCGGGCCGCAGGGGGCGCGGAAACCCCCTCCGGCCTGCGGTAACTCCGTCAGCTGCACTTACCCCGCCGAACCTGCAGTAGAATTGGCAATCAACCGTTCACAGAATAATAAGGGGAGGCGGCGGGGCCGAGGGTATAACTGTGGAAAGCCAGCTTCGCGGCGCGCGCACGGAGGCGCACCGCATGGAGGAGGAGGCAACCATGAACGAGGGCTATTCAAAGGTGTTCGTCTCGCTGGACGGGACCGAGCAGCAGGACTTCGTCCTCGCGCGCGCCATCAAGGTCGCCGCGAACAACGGGGCCAAGCTCTACATAGGCCATGTGATCGACTCCACGGCGCTCGAGTCCGCGGGCTCCTACCCGGTCGACCTGATCAACGGCCTGGAGGAGGCGTTCCGCAACTCCATCACCGAGCAGGTCGAGGAGGCGCAGGCCAACCCCGATATCGCGGGCGTCGAGATCATCGTCCGCGCCGGCCGCATCCGCGAGACCCTGAAGGACGAGATGCTCGATGTGATCAAGCCCGACCTCGTCATGTGCGGCGCGCGCGGTCTGTCGTCGATCAAGTACGCGCTGCTCGGGTCGATCTCGACCTTCCTGCTGCGCAGCACGGAGTGCGACATCCTGGTCGTGAAGTAACCGGTTGCCCGGGCCGCCTGCCGCCCGCGCGGACTGAGCGCGCCTTCGGTTGCCCGGGCCGCCCGCCCGCCTCCCGCGCGGACTGATCGCGCCTACGGCTGCCCGGGCCGCCTGCCGCCCCGTTCCCCTCCCCATGAGAGCTTCTGAGCGCCACCGGCGCGATCAGCTCTCATGGGGAGGGGAACGGGGCGGTTCGCATCGGGTGCTTCGGCGAAAGACGCGGGGTTGAGATCGGCGCTCCGGGGAGCATGAGCCCCTCCCGGCGCGTTTCGCATGGTCAGTGCTCGAAGTAGTGCATCTTGTTCGCCGGGAACGTGAGGGTCACCGCGAAGCCCTCGCCCTCGACCGAGTCCGCCGAGACCCCGATACCCATCTTGTCGCAGAGCCTGCGGACCAGGTACAGGCCGATACCCGTCGAGCGCTTCCCGCTGCGGCCGTTCTCCCCCGTGAACCCGCGGTCGAACACGCGCGGCAGGTCCGCCTCGGGAACGCCGCAGCCGTTGTCGCGCACCGTCAGCTCGATGCGCTCGTCGGCACCGCCCTCGCCGAGCAGGCGGCCCGAGAACTCGACCACCGCCCCCTGCGGGCGCGCGTACTTCACGCTGTTCTGGATGAGCTGCCCCAAGATGAACTCCATCCACTTGTCGTCCGTGAAGACGGTGAGGTCGAGGTTGCGGCGCACCGGGGACACGTGCGCGGCGATCATGGGGCGGGCGTTCGCCTTGATGGCGGTCGTGACCAGGTCGCGCAGGCTGTGGCCGCGGATCAGGTAGTCGCGGTCGAGCGTCTCCGAGCGCGCGAAGAACAGCGCCTGCTCGATATAGCCCTCGACGCGCTCGAGCTCCTCCTCGAGCGCGTCCGCCTTGGCGACCGCCTCCTGCGGGCCCGCGCCGTCGGTCACGGCGTCGGCCAGGTTCTCCAGCATGAGGTGCGCCGCGGCGAGGGGTGACTTCGCCTCGTGCACCCAGGTCTCGACGTACTCCCGGTAATCGGCCACCTGCCTGCGGTAGGACGCTACGTCGTCGTTGGCGGCCTTCGAGATGGCGCGCAGGGCGCCGTAGGTCAGCTCGCCCTCGGCGAAGTCCGGCGGGTCGACCATCTCGGTGATCCACAGCGGGTGCTCCACATCGCTCGCGCCGTGGGCCAGGTCGCTGTAGAAGCCGCGTCGGCGGAGCCACGCGACGAGCAGCGTGAGGACGAAGGCGGCGAGGACGAGGAAGTCCGCGAGCAGCGTGACGGACCACGGGGTGCCCGACACCGCGAGCACGAGGTCGAGGGCGCCCACCGCCGCGAGCATGATGAGGATCCCGGAGAGCGCGGAGCGCACGTACATCCAGAACGACACGGCTCCCCCTACACCGAGTAGCCGCGGCCGCGGTGCGTGGACAGGTACCCCGTCACGCCGATCTTCTCGAGCGTGTTCCGCAGGCGGTTGATGTTGACGGTCAGGGTGTTGTCGTCCACGAAGGCATCGGAATCCCACAGGTCGCGCATGATGGCCTCGCGCGAGACGATGGTCCCCGCATGGTTGATGAGCAGGGCGAGGATGCGCATCTCGTTCTTGGTGAGCTCGACCTGGCGGCCGTTCGCGCTGGCGACCGAGCGCGCGAGGTCCACCTCGACGCCGTTGTGCGCCACGACGCTGCGCTCCGGGGCGGCCGACGCGCGTCGCAGCAGGGCCTGGATGCGGGCCACGAGCACCCGGGAGCTGTAGGGCTTGGGAACGAAGTCGTCTGCGCCCATGGTCATGCTCATGACCTCGTCGATCTCGGTCACGCGCGACGTGAGCACGATGATGGGGACCTGCGAGCGCTCGCGCAGCTCGCGGCAGACGAACTGGCCGTCGGTGCCGGGCAGGGTCAGGTCGAGCAGCACCAGGTCGGGGTCGGCGGCCGCGATGTCGTCGACCACCGCGCCGAAGTCCGCGCACCACGCCGTCTCGTACCCGTTGCGGGCGAGCACCTGTGCGAGCTCGGTGCGGATGGGTTCGTCGTCCTCGACGATGTAGATGAGCGGCATGGTCGGCCTCCTCGCTTCGTTCGCTACCTAGACATTATGCCGTCTCGCGAAGGCGTCGTGCGGACGGGCGGCGACCTTGCGGAGATGTAAGCCGCGGACCGGCCGGTCGGCGCGGGCGCGGGCGGCCGGCGATGCCGCGAGACGAAGGCGTCCGTGCACGCGTCCGTCTCGGTGGGCGCGAGCGGAGCCCCGACCGGGCTATGCGAAGAGCTTGGACACGCCCTGCGCCAGGGAGCGGACGAACCCGGCATCCTCCCCGTCGACGGAGGCGAGCTCCGATGCGGGGACGACGCCGTGCTCATCGGACACGAGCAGGACCGCCCCCGCCGCGTCGCGGACGGCGTCGGCGCCTGCGCGCACGACCCGGTGTCCCTCGGTCGAAGCCAGCTGCTCGACCAGCGTCGCGGCGCCGCACAGGGACTCGCCCTCCCCCGCTCCCAGGTAGAGCGTCCCGTCGAGCACCGCGCACAGCAGCTCGGGCGCGACACCCGTGCCCGCCTGCTCGCCATGGGCCTCCGCGGCCCGTGCGCAGAGGGCCTCCCGGGACGTGTCCGCGAGCGGCTCGTAGGCGCCCACCGTCATCGCGGCGTTGCCGTTCACATCGATCACCAGCATAAGCACGCCGTCGGGGTCCGGGTAGTCGCCCTCCGCGAGCGACCACTCCACATGCTGCTTCGCCCACGAGAGCACCCCGGTCGGGAGGGCGGAGCCGTTCACCGTGCGCTGCGCCAGCGCACGGATGTGGCGGTTCAGCAGCGGGACGCGCCGCCCCGCCATGCGCCAGCGGCAGACGAGCGCCGGCCTGTCGAGGCGGAACTCCTCCGCCCGCTCCTGAGCCGCGCAGAACTCCTCGTACGCGCGCTGCTCCTCGGGCGACGAGAAGATGTCGTCCTCGAAAGCCCCCATCATCATCCCGAACGCCACCTTCCGTGTCCGTCCCATACGCCGCACCCGCACGGCAGCCGCCGGTCGCGGCCCCGCCCGCCGGGTCTCGACCGTCCATGGTACCCCAAACGAAAAGCATGTCGCATCTGACACGAGGACCCCTTCCCCGGGCGCCTCGTGTCAGGTGCGACATGCTTTGCAAGGGGCGCCCGGGGCAAAAGGGGCGCCTCCGGCCCCACCGTGCCCGACGCGAGCTTCGGTACGCTGAAGGGCCCGGTCCCGGTCGAGTTCCGGGAGCAGGCCCTTCGGGAAGCCGCCTGGCGGCTATGATCTATCGCGCCCAAGTTTTGGGGCGCAGGTGATGCCGACTAGTGGCGGAAGTGGCGGGCGCCGGTGAACACCATCGCGATGCCGTGCTCGTTGCAGGCCTCGATGGACTCATCGTCGCGCTTGGAGCCGCCCGGCTGGATGATGCAGGTCACGCCGTGCGCCGCGAGCACGTCGACGTTGTCGCGGAACGGAAAGAAGGCGTCGGACGCGCAGGCGAAGCCGCCCTTCTCCCAGCCCATGCGCTCGCAGGCGTCCTCGGCGCGCTCGCAGGCGAGCAGCGCGGAGTCCACGCGGTTCGGCTGGCCGGGGCCCATGCCGATGCCGGCGTTGTTCTTGGAGATGAGGATGGCGTTGGACTTCACGCCCTTGCAGACGCGCCACGCGAACATGAGCTCGGCCATCTCGGCGTCGGTCGGCTTGCGATCGGTCGGGCAGGTGAAGCCGGCGGGGTCCTCGGCCACGGTGTCCACGCACTGCACGAGCACGCCGCCGTCGACGGAACGAAGCTCGAGGTCGGCATGGCCCTCGGCGCCGCCCGTGGCGAGCACGCGCAGGTTCGGGCGCTTGGCCATGCGCTCGAGCGCCTCATCCGTATAGCTCGGGGCGATGATGACCTCGACGAACTGCTTGTTCTCGTCGGCGAAGTGCTCGACGAGCTCGAAAGGGACCTCGCGGTTGCACGCGATGATGCCGCCGAAGGCGCTCTTGGGGTCGCAGGCGAAGGCCATGTCGTAGGCGGTCGTGATGTCGTCTGCCGTGGCGGAGCCGCACGGATTCTGATGTTTCAGGATCACGCAGGCGGGACCGTCGAACTCGCGCACGAGGTTCCAGGCGGCGTCGGCGTCCAGGTAGTTGTTGTACGACAGCGGCTTGCCCTGGATCTGCTCGGCCCCCACCAGCGGGTTCGCCGAGGACCCCTTCTGCGCGAAGCCGTCCGCGAAGCGGTAGATCGCGGCGGTCTGCTGCGGGTTCTCGCCATAGCGCAGGTCGTCGACCTTCTCCAGGCGCAGGTCGAACGACGCGGGCGGCTCCGTCTGCTCGGACGCCTGGGCGGCGAGCCACGTAGAGATCGCGGTGTCGTAGGCGGCGGTGGTCTGGTAGACCTTCAGCTGCAGGCGGCGGCGGGTCTCGAGCGTGGTGGCGCCGTCGTGCTCGGCCATCTCGGTCAGGATGCCGGCGTAATCCGCCGGATCGGACACGACGGTCACGGAGTCGGCGTTCTTCGCGGCGGAGCGCAGCATGGAGGGACCGCCGATGTCGATGTGCTCGATGGCGTCGGAGAAGGTGACGTCGGGGTTCGCCACGGTCTTCTCGAACTCATAGAGGTTCACCACGACCATGTCGATCATGCCGATACCGTGCTCGGCGGCCTCTGCCATGTGCCGGGGGTCGTCGCGGCGGGCGAGAAGGCCGCCGTGGACCTTGGGATGCAGGGTCTTCACGCGGCCGTCCATCATCTCGTGGAACCCGGTGTACTCCTCGATGGGGACGACCGTGACGCCGCCCTCCTCCAGCGCGCGGGCCGTGCCGCCCGTCGAGATGATCTCCACCCCGTAGACGGTCTGCAGCTCGCGGGCGAACTCGACGACCCACGTCTTGTCGGTCACCGAGATCAAGGCGCGCTTGATCTTCACGTCAGTTGCCATTGAACCCCCTCTTGTCCGGCACCCGCGGCGGTCTGTGCCTTCAACGGGCGCATGTTCACCCACCTAATGTAGCGCATCGGCACCGGCAGGAGGACGGGGGCTCGCGAATTGCACGCGCTCCTCCGGCAACGGCGCGCGACGGACGGCGCATGCACGCCCCCGGGCAGGGCGGCCCCTCGCCGATCGGGCCCGGGCCATGCGCGCAGAAGGCGCCCGGCGGGCGATGCGCCCCCGATGGCAGGGGCCGACCCGGGCCATGCGCGCAGGGGGCGTTTCCCACCTCGACGGCAGGTTGCCCGAGCTCGCGCCCCCGGGCCATGCGCGCAGGCGTCCCCGGCTGCCGAATTTGGAGAAATTGCCGAGACGGCGTGACGCTTTGGCGGATTCCCGCCGCTTGCCCCGGGGTGTCACGAAGGCACCATAACTCCCGGTCGAACGCGTGGTACAACCTACAGCGTCAGGCAACGGGGCCGCGGTTCGGAAAGGGGCGCGCATGGTTTCCAAGGTCCTCTATCGACCGTTCGAGGAATCCGATTTCGACGCGATCGCCTCCATGCTGCAGAAGATCTGGCACACCTCGGCCGACGACGACGCCTACAACTTCCTCTCCGCTTGCGACGACCTCGCCTACTCCCTGTCCGTCTCCACCTTCTCGCAGGTGGTGGTCGTGGACGACGCCCCCTGCGGCATCGTGCTGGCGCGCGCCGCGCAGGACCGCTCGCCTCGGGCGGGGCGCTGGGAGCAGGCGGAGCACGACTTCCTCGCCCAGATGCGCCGCGTCGACCCGGAGGAGACGGAGCGCACCATGGCGTTCATCCGCTCCGAGCACGCCGTCAACAGCGCGATGCTCGAGGACAGCGCGCTGGCCGACGCCGACGAGATCACCCTGCTCGCCGTCAGCGCCGAGGCGCGCGGCATGGGCATCGGCGGGGTGCTGCTGGACGCGGCGGTCTCCTACCTGTCCTCGCACGGCGCCCGCGCCGCGTACCTCTACACCGACACGAGCTGCTCGTGGTCGTTCTACGAGCGCCACGGCTTCACGCGTGCGGCCTCCCACCGCTCGACCCGCGAGGAGCGCAAGTTGCTGCCTCGTGAAATGTACCTCTACGGTCTGGACCTGTCGGCCTGAACGAGGTCTCATAAGATGTCCCGCGATGCCTTGGGGCAGCTTGGCGTCGCACGGACGGTCCGGGGTTCCCGGACAGGCATACGGGAAGCGCATCGGCTTCTGCGGAAGGGGTCCTGCGGGACCCCTTCCCTTATCACGCGGAACCTCGCACGACGGACGCGCGGTGGGAAAATAGGGACAGGCACTTTTTTCCCACGAGGGCGCTGCACCGGGAAAATAGTGACAGGCACCTTTTTTCCCTTTTTTCCCACCTGGGAAAAGGGTGACAGGCACCTTTTTTCCCACCGCACCATCCGACGACGGCCCCTAGAACGTGCCGCCACCGCCGCCGCCTCCGCCACCGCCGCCGCCGACGGAGAAGCCGCCGCCCAGGCCCGCACCCGAGCTGTCCAGGCTCGACGCGAGCGCGCCCATCGAGACGGTCTGGATGTGCCCGAGCTCGTGGACGGGGGAATGCAGGCCCCCGTGGGGATAGAGCCACCAGTAGACCGGGAAGTAGTACCCGCCCTGCGCGTCCTCGCGCAGCTCCCGGGGCACCGCCTCGGCCAGCTGCCGCAGGACCTCGTCGGAGACCCCGAGCGCCACGGCCATCACGAGCAGCCTGTCCCACAGGACGAGGTCGGACGGCACAGCCTCGCCCAGGCGCGTGAAGTCCTCGAACCACCGCTTGAGCGCCTCGCAGCGCTGACGGAGCTCCACGCCCTCCTGCGAGTAGACCCGGTACGTGCACGCCACGGCCACGGCCGCGCCGATGAGGATGAGCGAGACGGCGAAGGTCGGCAGGCAGGCGAAATCGACCGCGATGAAGAAGATCAGCGAGGCGAGCGCGAGCGCGCCGCCGATGCCGATCGCGGCGGCCTTGACCCCGTCGCCGCTCGATGCGACGAGCATCCGGCTCTCGAGCGCCCCGGAGACCTCGGCTCGATAGTCCTCCAGATGCTTCCGGTACGCCTCGGGGTCGTCCTCCGCACGGTCCTTCATCTGGCTGAACAGCACCTCCTGCGGGGCCTCGGGGGCCTCGTCGAAGTAGATGCGCAGCGCCGCGCGGTCGATGGCCTCGGCCACGCGCGAGCGGTCGATGACCGACAGTCGGAAGTCCTGCTCCTTCTTGGTGCCGAACAGCCCGCTCGACTCGGAGGTCACGGGATCGAGCGCGACGGCGCGCTCGTCGGTGAGCTTCATGAGGGTCGCCACGAGCGCCCGGTCCGGCACCGACCCGCCCTCCATGAACGCCGAGATCACGGCGGGATGGTCGGCGGAGGGAAGGTCGCGGAAGTAGGTCTCCGTGAAGACGGGCTTCGGGTTGCGACCGCGGGTGAGCTTGAGCGCGACCATCGCCGCGAGCAGGATGGCGGGCAGCGCCACCTGGGCGACCCCGCCGACCGCGAGCACCGCCCGCGACCGCGCGCGGAGCGCGTTGGCCTCATCGGCCCACGCCTGCTCCTCATCGAGGATCGTATCGAGCCGGGCCTCCCCGGAAGCGGCGAGACCGGGCACCCACGACGTCGGGAAGGCGACGCGGATCTCGGCGAACGTGCCGCTCGCGACCTCGGGGGCGGAGCAGGTCACCTCGGCCGTGTCCGGGAAGCGGTCCACCCGGCCGTCGAGCGGGCCGTGGACCCAGGTGCGGAAGTTCCCGTCATCCGCCGCCACGCCGGACGCCGCGGCGCCGGCGAAGGACACCGTGAGCTCGACGTTGTAGGACGAGTCCTCCCATCCCTGACCCACGAACTTCCAGTAGAGCTCCGCGGTGTCGGACCAGCTCGCGACCATGCCGTCGATCGTGTACGCCACGCGCACCTCCGCGGTGTCGCCGTCCTCCTCGGGTGCGAACACCTTGAGCTGCGTATCCTCGTCCGAAGCCTGGACCGTGAAGACGCCGTCGTCGCCCTCGGAGGCGGACTCCGCCCGGGTGAACGCGCGCTCGCCGCGCGCATCCGACACCGTCACCGAGCCGACCTCGACGGACGAGGGGACGCCCTGGGCGTTCACCGTGCGGGCGATCTCCCAGAACACGCCGTTCACGTCGTCATCGAACTCGAAGGTGCGCGTCTCGACCACGTCGAGCGAGCCGTCCGGGTTCACAGTCGCCTCGATGCGGACCGGATCCATCGCGGCCGCGGCGGCGCGCGCGGGCGCAACGGAGAGCGCGAGCACGCAGGCTGCGAGGACGGCGAGCGCGACGGCGATGCGGGCGCGCGCGGGCTGTGCGTTCATGGCTTGCCTTTCGTCGGGTTGCACGGCCGAGGCTCTCGGCCTGCGCCCATTGTACCCGCCCACGGGAACGGTAGGGAGCACGCGCCCGTCGGCGCGCGGGCGGCGGGGCGGGAGGGACGGCCGCCGGGGCCGCCGGCGTCGGCGCGGGCGG
>NZ_JAQECM010000071.1:0-8816 GCF_027669965.1 Candidatus Collinsella stercoripullorum
CCCCTTGTCACACAAACTACCGAAGCCTCTTATTTCTTCACCGCTTTCAGCAATGCCTTCTCGCAGCGCTCCATGCATTTCAAGTTTTTCTTCATCTGCGAAAGGAGTTTCCCGTTGGGCTTCTTTTCCGCCTTTGAGAGTGCTTCAATCTCTGACTTGAGCTCGGTCGCACAATTTGCGATGCCCTCATGGACGAGTTCGGCAATGTCGTATCTGCCGTATTTCCTTATTGCAACTTCAGTGCAGAATGCCAGGAGTTTTGAACACTCGCTTTGGACGAACGCTTCAGATGCTTGGACGACGACGGATACGGCGGTGGTGACTCCCGACCCAGCCAGCCCGATAAGGGCGCCGCCGCCCGTCAGGATGGCCGTTCCTCCCGCCATTCCCAGACCCCCCACTGCCAGGGAGCCCCCTCCGATGAACGCCAGGCTCGCACTGGTCAGCGCTGCTCCCGAGAGGCCAGCGACGGCGTTTCCCGTGATCAGCACGGCGATCTGAGGGGCGAAGGCGAGTGCTCCGCCCGCGGTAGCTGCGGTTGCCGCGACGGTCGCAGCCGCTGCCGCGGCGGTCCTCTTGCGGCTTCCCGTCACGGTCCCAGCCGCACTCGAATACGCCTTCCGGATGGACTTCACGTCTTTTTCGGCTATGTAGTCCTGGCCCTTGCAGAACACGTCGGAAAGGTAGTCCGCCTTCATCTTCAGCTTCTTCAAGGACTTGTCCCTCTCCTCGCCGAGCTGGAAATAAGGCTTGAACTGAGAGAGCTCGAGCACCATGAGGTCGATCCAGGACCTGTCCTTTACGTTGCCCGAGATTTCCTTCATCAACTCGAACGCCTGACGACCGCTTCTGACGAAGAACTCTTCACTGTTGACGCTCAGGGATTCGCAGACGCTTGCCTCCCAGCTGCTCAGCCATTCGGCTTTCGCCTTCGCAACTTCCTTCTTCTTGGTATTCAGAATATCGTAAGCGACCATCATGAACTCGAACGAATAAAGCAGCCTGGTTTGAGCTGGGCTCAGAGTAAGGAATTTGTATTTCGCAGAAAGCCTTTGCAGTTCATCTTCGCGTTTGCGCTTCTGTTCCTCATGTTCCTTCATAGCGCGTTTGTATGCCGTCGTAACATCTTCCTTGATGTACTTTGCATCGAAAAAGCAGGCGATAGCAAACCTGCCGATTCCCGGGTAGCTCACGTTGAGGAAGAACGACTTCGCGAACATGCCGGCATTGCCCCTTGAGGCTATCCCTGCCTTAATGACACTTCCGACGGAGTTGACGGCGACAAACGTGCCGCTCGATACGGTGCACATCCTCGTGAGGGCGCGGCTCTTGATGGGGATGAAGCCCTTCGGGTCGATCCTTTCGAGCTCCCTCAGCGAGGAGATGCTCTTGGACCTTATCTCCGACGCGAGCCTCGAGACCGTGTAGAAGACGCGGACGATGACCTCGTTCGCTAAAACGAAGAGCGACTCTTCGACGATCTGCGTCGCCAGACCCATCTCGGTTCTGAAGTCGAAGCGGACGGGCTTGCCGTCGGAGTCCTTGAAGTAGGTGCCGTTGAACAGCTTGGAGAGCCATTGCGAGAACGAGATCTCGCTGTCTTTGTAATTGACTTTGATGTTTTGGAAGAACGGTGTCGACGAGAGCTCCTTCAGCATCGAGAGGATCGGGCCGGGTATACCAGTGCCCTTGCCCGCGTTCGCATGCGATCCGTCGATGTCGCTGATCAGGTGGAAGAGCCAGTTGAACGTTCCTATCGCGATCTTCTCCGGGACGTTCTTCCCCACGAGCGCATCGGCTGGCAACGGGGGCTTTATGAAGTTTCCTGCAGTGTCCGTTCCGTACCCTATGCCTGTGAACTGAGCGAGAATCGAGAAGAACAGGCCGAGGAGGGTCGGGTGATGCGCGTAATCCCTGAGATGGTGCTGCAAGCCACCGCCGAATTCTGGTGTCAGCTTGTCCTGGGGATCGGGAACTTCTTTTCCAGAAACTCAATCGCCTTGGCCAGCGCCTCGGCATCACATCTCCCGTCCTTTCCGAAGATGGCCTTGTCATTCGGAAGCTTGCAGCCGAGAGAGCGCGCGGTGCCGACGACGATCCTGTCCGCTTCTTTCCCTCCGACCTTCGATGCCTCTTCGATCGAAAGCGGCTTTCCGAGGAGAACGCTGAGCAGGCCGGTGATGAGGCCGCTTCCAGCGGCGACACCGTAATCGACGCGGCTGGCCTTGTCGACGCTTTCATCGAATTCGAACTCCAGTGCTTCGAAGGAGTCGATGATTGGCACGTTTCCGGAGGCGATGAGATTGGTTCTCGGCGCGCCCCCGATTGAAACCGGGATTATCTCGTAATTGCTCATGGACAGATCTCGTTTCTGCGATGCTCATGTTCGCGGATTTGTTTTTATTATCTCACCTCAGGATGATTTCCTCTTTATTGCTAAGGTGGTCAGTTCTCTTCTCGGCACTGGGACAATTTGTCTCAGTGCTATTCGCCATCGATCTCCTCGAGTCTCTTCATCCATTTGAGCATCGACCCGTTCTCCAGGTGGCGGAGCAGGAACCCCTCGCAGAACCTGTCCCCGCGGACGACGTAGAGGATCATGGCGAGAGTGCATCTCGCGTCACATTTCGCGACGTCGGCTGCGAGCATGGACTCTTCGTCAGGCAATCCGCAGCTCTCAAGCACCTCCCTGTAATTGCGCACGGCGAGGTCCTCGTTGTCATCGACGCACTCGTGGACCATGAAGATCAGCTCATTTGCAGCCTTCCCGTATTCGACATATGGGGCGATGAAGGGGTCTTCGAGGGTCCCCTCGTGCCGGTTGTCGACGAACCATTTGCCATGGCTTTCCTCTGCCTCGAGCAGAGGGATCAATCTGGTGATCTTCTCGAACCTCTTCATGGGCTTCCCTTCGTTTGCAACTGGGACAAAATGTCCCAGCGATCGTTTTTGTCTCTGCGCCGATCGCGTTCTTCCCGATCATATGGGTCCATGATGCGCTCTCCGGAAAATGGATCTAATATCGCATTCCATATATTAACTGGCTTTATGCAAGCACCTTGTCCGTTAGTGCCGTTGTGTTAGACCGCTTTGGATACTGGGACTTTTCCTATAATCTTTCTTGCTTAGATAGCAGGCGAAAGCGAAGGAGCTCCTATGGTCACCAAGGATGATGCGTGTTGGATAATCGGCCTTTCCGCAGGTGCGGGCATTGGCGTATACCTTGATGGCGGCTGGGGCGTCGATGCGCTTGTCGGGCGTGAGACCAGGGCTCATAACGACATCGACCTGTTCGTTCAGCGCGGGGATTACCAAAGGTTCGTGGATCTAATTGCTGATGAGGGGTTTTCCGAGGTGGCTGCATCTTTCACCACCGAAGATCACACGGTGTGGCAAGACGAGGCGGGGCGCATCGTCGACCTGCATTGCTTCGATTTCGCCGAGAATGGCGATATTCTGTATCAGGGAGATCGTTTTCCCGGGGAGGTCTTTTCGGGGAGGGGGCGCATCGGCGAGGTGGAGGTGTCGTGCATCGACCCCGAAAGCCAGCTGTTGTTTCACTTGGGCTATCAGCATGACGAGCACGACGCCCACGATGTCATGCTCCTATGCCGTGAGTACGGTTTCGACGTTCCCGAAGAATATCGCTAGCTGTTGCTATTTGCATCGGGGCACGACTTCAGCGCTTGCCGCAGATGCGCTGCGCCAGACCGCCCTGGACATCACGCCACGCCGTATATGGCCCTCCGCGCACGCGAGTCCCATTTCGCCTGCTTGATCCAGTACTCGTAGAACGGATAGGGGGTCACCTTGTACTGGCGCCAGGTCTTCTCGTACGTGCCGCGGGCTGCCTGCCTCACTATGAGCTCGGCGAGCTCGTCCGCGCTCCTGCGGACCTTGAAGCACCATGTCCACTTGAACCAGGCGAGGTAGTTCTCGAGGCGTCTCGTGGAGACACCCCGGAACCTGCCGATGAAGTGCCTCATCTGGGAGTGGAGGCTGTTCACCCTGTTGATGGCGTGCTCCTCCCTCTTGCTGGCGATGTGCGCGCCGACGCCGAGGGCGGGCAGGACGCGGCGGTACACGTGCGCACGGTCCGTCGAGATTATCGCGCCGACCGCGAGCTTGTCGGCGAGCAGCTCCCTGGCTGCCGCCTCGTCGAGGCCGCCCCTCCCCGCGATCTCGTAGAAGATGTCGCCGGCGTCGTTGATGCCGGTGAGCACGCATATCTTCTCGTGCCCGTCGGTTCCCTGCGACCTTGTGCGGGGCTTCCTGGGCATGCCGGACTCCGACCTGGAGCGGTTTCCCTTGAAGCTCTCCCTGAAGAAGCACTCGTCGAGCTCGGCCCCGCCGCCGGCCTCCACGCGGAAGGCGGGCATGCGCTTGGCCATGGCCTCGAGCAGCCTGTGGCGCATGAAGAACGCCGTCTTGAGGCACACGCCGCACTTTTCCGCCGACTCGCGCAGCGGGAGCATGTCCACGTGGCACTCCGCGAACCTCATCCAGGCCGACCTGTCGAGCTTGGTGGTGGAGAAGATGCGCATGGTGGCGTCGGTGAAGGTCCTGGCGCACCCTCGGCAGAGGAACCGCTGACGGCCGCGCCCGTCTCGCCCCCTCTTCACGTAATGCGGGGAGCCGC
The DNA here is from genome assembly GCF_027669965.1 of Candidatus Collinsella stercoripullorum. Taxonomy (NCBI): domain Bacteria; kingdom Bacillati; phylum Actinomycetota; class Coriobacteriia; order Coriobacteriales; family Coriobacteriaceae; genus Collinsella; species Candidatus Collinsella stercoripullorum. Next base: position 4,640 of record NZ_JAQECM010000071.1, read on the forward strand.
ACCAGGGGCAGGCTCTGTCGGGATCGTCTTCCGCCCCCTCGCTTGCCGCGAGTTCGAAAAGCTCCGCGTCTATCAGCGCCTTGAGCGATCTCAGGACCCTGCTCTTCTCGGCAGCCGTCATCTGCGGGAGGAACTGCCTCGTCAGCTGGGTGAGCACGTCTTCCATTGCAACCTCCATCTCTCCTGATGATGGAATTGTCGCAACCGGGGCCCCGTCGCGTGTACTGCGTGCAGGACACTTATCCAAAGTGGTCTAACACAACGGTTAGTGCGGACACCGGTAGGCGTTCGCTGGTAATACGATTTTCCAAGCTCGCCGAAACCGTGCGAGCCTATCGGCCAAGCCTGCCTTCACAAACGCAGCAGAAACACGGCACAGGTGGTGATGCGATGCACGTCTGGAAGACCTAGGGGCAGACGCGGACTCGCATTCAGCATCGATGCTGGCGCGTCAGACAATCATCGTCCAGGGGAAGCGCCCATGCCGCTGGGACAATTTGTCCCAGCGGGCGCCGCGCCCTCAATATGTCCCTTTTCTGAATACGGGACTAACAGAACCCTGCAGAACCTAGAGCGCCCTCTCTGCGAAACCCTCCTCCTGACCTTCGTGTAGAAAGCAGGAAAGCGTACACGGCGCACGCCGCTGAAAACTGCGGAACGATACGGAATCGACAGGCAAGAAATGCAAACCTCGCAATATCCCAATCAAAATTGTATAATCCCAAGGCAAATGGGAATATGCAAAAGGGACTGGTAATGAACGATACCATAAGATACCTGAAAGATGAGATGGGCCTCTTCGTGACCGAGTTCGAATGGTCTGGAGCGTCTGACCTCCCGCTTTATCTTGCTAAGGCGGCATCCTATCGGCTGTGTTCCTGCAACGGGGTCGATTTCATTATGGCAGAGGTCGAGGGGGAGGTCTCGCTTCCCAACCTCAAGAGGATCGTCTCTCAAGTGTCGGCGAGGGCGGGCCTGCAGGTTGCGCTCGTCGCCCAGATCGACGCGCGCCAGCGAAAGGCCCTCGTTTCACAGGGCATCCCGTTCGTCGTTCCCGGCAGGCAGGCTTTCCTTCCGATGCTGGGTTTCGTTGCGAGCGCGAAACGGGAGCCGCGTTCTCTTCCGGAGGTGCTGGCGCCAGGTACTCAGGCTGTGCTGGTTACGCTGCTGGCCAACCCAGAGGTGCGAACGTCCGAAGAGCTGATGAGGGCGACGGGCATGCCGTCGTCGAGCATCTCGAGGGCCCTCGACGATCTGTCTCGCAGGGGGCTCGTAAGCAAGTCCAAAAACGGCCGCGCAGTGGTCATCGAACGCAGCACGAGCAGGAACGATCTCGTCAAAAGTGCAATCGGATGCCTGCGGAATCCTGTCGCGCGGGCCGTGTATGCGAAAAGAGACGAGCAAACGGCGCAGCTTCCGCTTGCGGGGGTGAGCGAGCTTTCGCAACGCAGTATGCTGGCAGCCCCCCGAATCGAGCAGCGCGCGGTATCGAGGAGGGCCTTCAAAGAACTTGAGTTCGAGGAGGTCCAACTTGGCGAGCTTCACGATGAGGAGACGGTTCAGGTCCAGGTATGGGCGTACGACCCGCTCGTGGCAGGAGGAGATGCGGTTGACGACGTGTCGCTTGCGTTGACGCTCGTCGGCGAGGGCGACGAGCGCGTCATCGGCCAGTTGAACGCGATTTTTGGGGAGGAATTATGGCAGTGAGCGAAGTTTACGGGCTACGCCGGTTCTCGGAATACATGGAGGGCCTCGAGGACTGCTATGCGATCATTGGCGGCACGGCGTGCGACATCATCCTGAGCAACGCGGATCTCGACTTCAGGGTCACCAAGGACATCGACGTCATCCTGATTGCCGAGAACCGCTTTTCCGAGGTTGCGGCGGCAATATGGAAGCTGGTGAAGGACGGCGGCTACGATTGCGGATGGAGGGGCTCCGGGGGAGTTCATTTCTATCGATTCACCAAGCCGAGCGTTGCTGGCTTCCCGAGCATGGTGGAGCTGTTTAGCAAAGCCCCCTCGTTCATCAAGGAACCAGAAGGGCTGACAATCGTCCCGCTGCCAGCGGGCGAAGAGGCGTCGAGCCTTTCGGCTATCCTTCTCGATGACGACTACTACGCCTACATGAAGTCCGGTTGCAAGGAGGTCGACGGGATCATGGTTCTGGACGAGGTGCACCTTGTCCCTTTCAAGGCCAAGGCCTATCTCGATCTATCGAAGCGTAAGGCCGCTGGCGAGAGGGTCGATTCGAGCGACATCAAGAAGCACAAAAAGGATGTTTTCAGGTTGGCTCAGCTCTTCTCCCCGAGAACGTCGTCGGCACTGCCCGATTCGATTCGCAACGATATGACTGAGTTTTGCGAGAAGGTCCGTGCCGAGGGCGTTCCTCTGAAGCAGATGGGGGTTCCAATGACGCTCGAGGAGGGAATTGAGCTGATCAAGCGTGTATACGACCTGTAGGGGCGGTTTCGGAATCTTTCAAGCATGCGACGAAGTAGGTGATGGGTTAGTTTTTTCGGCTTCGGTCGTATTGAGGACAATGCCCGAATGACGAAACTGAGATTGTTCCGAAAAGCAAAGAGCCGCAGCATTGCTACGGCTCTAAATTCATGCTATGATATGGGAAAATAGAACATTTGTTCGGTTATTCCCACTCGATGGCTCTGTATTTGTCGTCCCGTCATTCTAGTTGCACCCAGTTTTCGGTGTCGTCTCGAACCGAATGCCGCCAAATAACACCATGTCTTGTTTCGTCGGCTTCGGGGACAAAAGTTGGGACAACTCCAAAAACTTTTTTTCAAACTCAGTGTTTTGAGTTTTTGTTTTTGTCCCAAAGGGCGCGGCGGACCGCCTTTGGAGGCTCGATTTCGCCGAAAACGCCCGTTTTGAAACTCAACCGACCTTTAGCGTGCAAGCCGCCAGCTTCAACCGCAAGTGAATTAACGCGGGTGGCTTGCGCGCCATTTGCAAAACCCCAGGTCGCAGGTCTTCGCCATTCGTGAACAAAGTGAGTAGTCTCAGGTGGCTTGCTTATGAGTTGGCGAACGGGCCTTCAGGATTCAGGGCAAACATGCTGGTAGAATAGGATTCTCAAATCAATGACAGGAGACCGAGCATGGCCGAACCCCACGATAGGAAGCCGATCCTCACGATCGAGCAGCAGATAGAGCACCTCAAGCAGAAGGGCGTAGCCTTCGAACTGTGTTCCGAGGAAGAGGCCGCGGACTACCTGCGCGACAAGTGCAACTTCTTCAAGCTCGCATCCTACCGCAAACTCTTCTCGAAATACGAGGGAGGCCCGCGCGACGGCCGCTACGTAGACCTCGACTTCGGCCAGCTGCGCCTGCTCGCGGCGCTCGACCAGGAGCTGCGCCACGCCCTGCTCGGCATGACGCTCGACATCGAGCATTTCCAGAAGGTGACACTGCTTCGCGAGATGGAGGACCGTGGAGAGGACGGCTACGCCATCGTGGCCGACTACATGGCATCGCTTACCACTGCAAACAGGGAGTACCGCCTGCGCGAGCTCAAGATGAGCGGCCGCAGCCCCTACAGCTCGAGCCTCTACGCGAAGTACTCCGGCGACATGCCTGCCTGGGCCTTCCTTGAGCTCACCTCGTTCGGCACCCTCATCGACTTCGTGCGCTTCTGCGCCAGGCGATGGGGCGACAGGCGCCTCGAGGCCTCCCACTACGACCTCAAGCGCGTGAAGTCCGTCCGCAACTGCGCCGCGCACGGCTCGTGCCTGATCAACTGCTTCGCCGAGAGGGGCGCCGCCCGGGGCTCGGCGTCCAGCGGCGTCTCCCGAAGGGTCGCCGCCGTGGGGATTCCCAAGGCGACCAGGAGGAAGTGGATGGGGAATACGGCCATGCAGGAGGTCGCGACCGTGCTCGTGGCGCACTCCGGCTTGGTACCCGAGGGCTCCTCGCGCTCGCGCGCCGCATCCGAGCTCGCCGAGATGTTCGCCAGGGCCGACGGCGAAACCGAGGCGCTGCCCGACAAGGGGCCCGACGCCGCAGCTCGCTCCGCGCTCGAGTTCCTTCGCAGGTTGACAGAATCGCTCGGGTTGGTAGAATAGCCTGCAGATAGCAAAACCTTCACGGTTTTAGGGGCGGACTTGCGCAAGCGACTCTGCCCTATTTTTATATGGCTCTTCGGTGGTTTCTGTGGGAGAG
>NZ_JAQECM010000072.1:0-8339 GCF_027669965.1 Candidatus Collinsella stercoripullorum
GCGTCGTCGCGCTCGGCGGCACGGGGCTCGCCGCCGCCGGCAACGCCCTGTTCGACCTCGCGCTCAACCCGCGCGCGCCCCGCTCGATCCTCGCGCGGGCGGGCGCCGGGGCGTCGGCGGGGGTGGATACCGCCGTGTTCGCGGGCGACCCGGCGCGCAGGGAGGCGCGGCTCTGGTTCGATGAGGCCAGGCGACCGGTCGAGCTCCCCTTGGCGGACGGGGGCGTCCTCCACGGCTGGCGCGTGCTCGCCCCCGGCGTGGTCCCGTCCCCCGACGGCGGCCGCGACGACGGCGCGAGCACCGACGACCTCCATCGCTATCTGATCTTGTGCCACGGCTACAGCGGGCGCCCCTCGGACCTCGCCCGCGAGGCCCGGGCGGCCCACGCCGCCGGCTTCTCGGTCCTGCTGCCGGCGGCGCGCGGCCACGAGCGCAACGCCGACCGCTACGCCACCATGGGCTGCCTCGACGCGCGCGACCTCGTGGGCTGGGCGCGTCTCGTGGCGTCGTTCGACCCCCGCGCCCGCATCGCGCTGTACGGCGTGTCCATGGGCGGCGCCGAGGTCATGATGGCGTCGGGGCTCGACCTGCCCGACCAGGTGCGCTGCATCGTCGAGGACTGCGGCTACACGAGCGCCTGGGATGAGTGCGAGGTCCAGATGGGCCAGCTGCTCCACCTGCCCGCGCGCCCCCTGCTCGATGCCGCGGACGCGGTCTGCCGGGCCCGCGCCGGCTTCAGCCTCAGGGAGGCCAGCGCGGTCGAGGGCGTGCGCCGCGCGCGGGTGCCGATGCTGTTCATCCACGGGTCGGCGGACGACTTCGTGCCCTTCGGCATGCTCGACCGCGTGTTCGAGGCCTGCGCGAGCCCGGTCAGGGAGCGCGCGGTGTTCGAGGGGGCGGGCCACGGCGCCTGCTCGTATGCCGATCCGGCGCGCTACGCCGCCCTCGTCGGGGGCTTCCTGGACCGGCACCTCTGACCCAGCGCGCCCGGCCGGCCCCGCCCCCTGCGGGCCCGTCGGTGCCGCAGGGGGCGGCGGACCCGTTCGCCCCCGCATCGCCGCGCGCCCCCTCGTCCCGCGGCGCCCCGTTCCCTCCGGCGCGCCCGCGCTAGATCGCGTCGTCGCGCAGGGCCTCGACGACGCTCGCGGCATGGCTGCGCCGCAGCGCGTAAGCCGCGCTCACCGCGATCACCGCGATCACGATGCCGGCGGCGGCAGCGGTCTCGGCGACCGGGGGCTCCAGCGCGAACGTGGTGAACGAGTACGCCATCGCACGGGTCAGGAACGCCGCCGCGACGGCCGCGAGCGCGAGGCCGACCGCGAAGCCGCGCAGCGCGTAGCTCGCGCACTCGTAGGCGATCATGCGCCGGAACGCCGATTCCCCCATGCCGATGCTCTTGAGCACCGCGAACTCGCGGCGGCGCAGGATGAGCGAGTTCGTGAGGGTGTTGAAGACGTTCGCCACGGCGATCAGGCCGCAGATGACGGTGAAGCAGTAGATGAACGTCCGGACCGTTTCGGACATCATGCGGTTCTGCATCTTGTTCTCGGCGAAGTTCGTGTAGGTGCAGTCGAGCTCGGGGAAGTCCGCGGCGATGAGCTCGAAGGCGTCCTGCGCGTCTGCCGCGGTCTCGGCCGACCCGCCTGCATCGAAGTTCATCTGGGCATCGGCGAAGCCGAGCGTCTCGTTCGCGGCCATGGCGCTGACGGGCAGCAGGAGGTGCAGGGTGCCCGACCGCGTGGAGATGCCCGCGGGCGCGGTGTCGGCGAGCGCCCCGACGGCGAGCTCCTTGCGCGCGGTGATGCCCTCGTCGAGCGGGACGAAGCGCTCGGACCCGTCGGGCGCGTTGTACCAGACGCTCGGCTGCCCGTTCCCGTCCGACATCACGCCGCCGGCGTACATGCCCTCGAGGGGCGCGAACGACACGGTCTCCACGGTGCCCGCGCCCGACAGCGGGCTGTAGGAGCCGTACGTGCCGCCCTCGTTCAAGGTGTACTCGTTCAGGGCGATCGCCTGCGGACGCGCGGGGTCGCAGAACTCCTCGCGGGACAACCCGAGACCGTCGACGTAGGTCTCCCAGCTTGCGGTGTCGATGAAGTCGACGTAGACGGGGCCGGACCACGAGCCGTCGTCGAGCAGGGTGCCGAAGAAGTGATCGGAGCCGTCGGACACCATGGAGGCGGGGACGATGGTGTCGGCGACATAGCTGGCGTGGTAGCCCGCGCGCGTGGTGCCCTCGAGGCCGTCGGCCGCGTCGTAGAGGCGTGCGAGCGCGTCTGCCAACGCGACGTCGTCGACCTTCCCGTCCTCGCGCACGATGGCCCCCGTGCCGCCCTTAGCCGTCGTGGCGTCGATGCGCACCTGCAGGTCCGTTCCGTCCGCCGCGTCGATCGCGGTGCCGCTTGCGTAGTCCATGACGCTGCCGATGACGCCCGAGATGATGAGCAGGGCGACCGAGACGGCAAGTGCGGCGACCGTGACCCTGCCCTTGCTCGTGGCGCGCGTCAGGTTGCGGTGGGCGATGAACCCGGGGATGCCGAAGAGGCGCGCGGAAAGGCCGCGGAGACGGACGGTGCCGCCCTCTGCCGTGCTTTTTCCCGCACGGGCGAGCGCGCGCCGCGCGCGGCGGGTGAGGTGGATGTCGCGGGTCTGACGGATGGCGTCCACCGCCGAGACGCGGGAGGCGCGCAGGGCGGGAATCCATGCGCTCACGAGCACGGTCGCGAGCGCCACGCCGGCGGAGATGCCGAGCACGGCGGGGCTTACGGTCACGCTCACCTGGATGCCGTAGGCGTCCACGTCGAACATGGCGGCAAGGCCGCTCCCGGTGAGCTGGAACACGACGAGGCAGCCGATAAGGCCGAGCACGAGGCCGATGGGGATGCCGACCGCGGAGAGCAGCAGCGCCTCGGTGAGCACGGTGCGGCGGAGCTGGCGCTTGCTGGCTCCCAGGGAGGCCAGCAGCCCGAACTGACGGGTGCGCTCGGCCACCGAGATGGCGAAGGAGTTGTACACGAGCGAGACCCCGGCCACGGCGATGACGACGGCGAGCACGCCGGCGATCATGTAGAGCGTGTTCCACACCTCGGAGCTCCCGGTGACGCCCTGCCAGCGCAGCAGGCTCGAGTGGGTGGCGACCCCGCCAGCCTGGGGGTTGATGTCGGCGGAGAGCTCGTCGGCGATCGTCAAGGCGTCCTGCGGGTTGTGCGTGGTCAAGATCGAGTAGACGCAGGTGGCGTCCGATGCGTCGGCGAGAGCGTCCTCGACCTCATCTCCCGAGGGGTAGATGTAGACGCTGTTGCCCTGCAGGGCGCGGGTGGACGAGAAGCCGTAGCTGCGGTAGAACCCCACCACGGTGCCGCTGACCTCGCCGAGATCCGCGTCGAAGGCCTCCTCGACGGTCCCGTCCTCGAAGTAGGTGCCCTGAAGCGAGGTGCCGGCGACGGCCGCGCCCCCGTCTTCCGGATAGCGCAGCGTGCGCTCCCCGAGCACGGCCGTGACGGTGCTGCCGAGCTCGATGGCGGACGCGCCGTCGGCGCCCTGTACGGTGAGCCCGCAGGGCGCGAGCTCCACGCCCTCCAGATAGTGGGGCAGCGCGATCTCGCCGGGGGCCTCGGGCGCGCGGCCCGCGGCGATCTCGGGGCCGGTGACCAGGCGCTCGCCCTCGGGGTTCACGGGCCAGGTCTTGGCGAACAGGTAGCTGCCGTAATCGGCTGCGTTGTCGTCGCCCATCTGGATCGCGCCGAGCTCGGCGACGTCCAGCCGCGCGGAGACGCGTCCGTCGCCCGCGAGCTCGCGGTGGGCGTCGGCGGGGATGTTCGCGGCCTCGACCTGCCAGGAGCCCTCGTCTGCCGCCGTGCGCTCGTAGAGCATGTTCGACATGCTCACGACGCTCGTGAGCACGGCGCAGACGAGCGCACAGGACAGCGCGATGCCGATGACGGAGACGACGGTGCGGGTGCGGTTGCCGGAGAGGGACCGCAGGGAGAAGCGGGTGAAGATGCTCATGATGGACCTCCTGCCATGCGCGGGCTACCGGCGGCGCTCGTCGCGCACGAGGCGGCCGTCCTCGATGGCGATCACGCGGTCGGCCATGAGGGCGATGTCCTCGTCGTGCGTGATGACGATGAGGGTCTGGTTGAGGTCCCTGTTCGAGCTGCGCAGCAGCTGCATGATCTCCGCGGAGTTCCGGGAATCGAGGTTGCCGGTCGGCTCGTCGGCGAGGACGACCGCCGGCGCGTTCATGAGCGCGCGCCCGATGGCCACGCGCTGCTGCTGGCCGCCGGAGAGCTGGTTGGGCAGGTAGCGCTCGCGCCCGGTGAGGCCGAGGGCCCGCAGCAGCATCTGCAGGCGCTGCCCGTTCACCGAGCGGCCGTCCATGAGGACGGGCAGCGTCATGTTCTCCACCACGTCGAGCACGGGGATGAGGTTGTAGAACTGGTAGACGAGGCCCACCTCCCGGCGGCGGAAGATCGCGAGCTGCTCGTCGGAGCGGGCGAAGACGTCCTCGCCCGCGAGCCTCACCGTTCCCGAGGTCGGGCGGTCGACGCCGCCGATGAGGTGCAGCAGGGTGGATTTGCCCGAGCCCGACGACCCGATGATGGCGACGAACTCGCCCGCCTCAACGGTGAAGCTGACGTCGTCGAGCGCGCGCACGGCGGTGTCGCCCGTGCCGTAGACGCGCGTGAGATGTTCGATGGACAGGATGTTCATGTCCGTCCTCCTCCGGTCGTGGCGTGTCTTCGGCTCCATGGTCCCAAACAGGGCTTGCGCGCCCATGACCGCCGTGTGACGGTTCCGTCACCTTCCGTCGGGGACGCGGCGCTCACACGACGGCCTTGAAGAAGGCGATGGTGAAGCGCGCCCCGCTGACGCGCCCGTCGGGGCCCGTCGCGTTGCAGGCGGTGATGCGGCCCTCCTGGGCCGTCACGAGGCTCTTCGCGAGGGCGAGCCCGATGCCCACGCCCGCCGGCTCCACCTCGCCCGCCGCGCCGCCCGCCCCGCGCCCGCGGTAGAAGCGCTCGAAGATGTGGGGGAGGTCCTCCTCGGCGATGCCGCCGCCGGTGTCCTCGACCGCGATCCGGCAGGCGAGCGCGTCCTCGGTCGCGCGGATGCGCACGCACCCGCCGGCGGGCGTGTGCTCGATGCAGTTCTTGAGCACGTTCGCCAGGGCCTCGGCGCTCCAGCGCGCGTCGCCCCTGAAGCCCGCCCCGGGTTGGACCGACACGTCGACGGCCACGTCCGCGATATCGAAGGCGATGGCGAGCCCCGAGACCGCCTCGTCGACCAGCTTCGCGGCATCCACGTGCTCCGCTGCGAGCGCGACCGTCCACGCATCGATGCGGGCGAGCTTGAGCAGGGCGGAGACGAGCCAGCCGATGCGCTCCTGCAGCAGCTCCGCGCGGCGCAGCCGGGAGGCGATGTCGCGCACCGCCGCCGCGTCGATCCCGCCTCCGCCGGAGGCCGCCACGCGGGTGCGGATGAGCTCGGTGGTGAGGGAGAGCTGGGTGAGCGGCGTCTTCAGCTGATGGGAGATGTCGGCGAGCGCGTCGGCGAGCCGGGCGCGCTCCCGCTCGAGCTGCTCGGCGGTCAGGGCGAGGCGCTGCGTGAGCTTGCCGAGCTCGCTGGCGAGGACGGCGAGCTCCCCCTCGCGCATGTCATCGAACCCGGGCGCGCGGTCGCTGTGGAGCCTCTCGTCGAGCCGCTCGGCGAGCCGTGCGATGGCGCGGTAGCGCGCGACGGTGAGGGCGCACAGGGGGAGCGCCGCGGCGAGCGCGCCGGCGGCGACGCAGAGGGCGGGCGGGGCGCCGGGCACGGATCCGAGGACGAGGGCGAGCGCGGCGGTCGCGAGGACGGAGGCGGCGAGGGCGCGCGCGAAGGCGCGGTTGCGGGCGAGCACGGCGCATCGCCCCTTACCCGCGGGCGCGGTAGCCGAGGCCGCGCACGGTCACGATGAGGGAGGGATGCGCCGGGTCGTCCTCGATCTTGTCGCGCAGCCGCTTGATGTAGACGGACAGCGTGTTCTCCTCGATATAGGTCCCCGCCTCGTCCCACAGGGCATCCCGGATGGCCTCGCGCGTGACGAGCTTCCCGGGGTTCGCGGCGAACAGCAGGAGCAGGCGGTACTCCAGGGCGGACAGGGCCACCTCGGCGCCGTCTCGCTCCACGCGGGCGCGGTCGGGGTCGATGGCCAGGGGGCCCAGCCTGAGCGCGCGTCGCTCGGGCTGGGTGCGGCGCAGCGCGGCGGCGATGCGCGCGAGCAGCTCGCGGGGCCGGAAGGGCTTGGCGACGTAGTCGTCGGCGCCCATGGTCAGGCCGGTGACCGTGTTGAACTCGTCATCGGAGGCGGTGAGGAAGATGACGGGGACCTCGGGGCGCTCCGCCTTCACGGCGGAGCAGACGGCGAAGCCGTTGCCGTCGGCCAGCGAGATGTCGAGCAGGACGAGGCGGCATGCGCTGTCGCCGAGGGCCCGCTCGATGGCGTCGCGCTGGGTCGATGCGGTCGCGACCGAGTAGCCCTCGCCGACGAGCAGCTCGGTGAGCGACTCGACGATGAGCGGGTCGTCTTCGACCAAAAGGATTCTCGCGCCCATGGCGCCCCCTTCTCGCGATGGGATCCGGCGGGTCCGACCCCGCGGGGTGCCGGCGGTGCGCGGTGCCGGCCCGGGTCGGTCGGGGGTATCGTAGCACGCCGCATACGGAAACGCCCGCATCCGGGAGGTGCCGGATGCGGGCGCGGGGTGGGCGCACCGTCGCCGCGGGGGACGGGCGATGACGCGGGGCGGCTGCGGCCGCGCCGCGTCAGTTGTGCACGATCACGCAGTCGCCGACCTGCAGGATGCCGAACAGCTCGGCGGCCTTGTCGGGCGGCAGGTTCACGCAGCCGTGGCTGCCGGTCCAGGTGTAGGCGGTCGGGTCGGAGAAGCTCGAGGACGCCTGCCAGTCCGCATCGTGCAGGCCGATGGCCGAGCCGATGAAGCTCATCCAGTAGTCCACGTAGGAGACGTACTCGGGCTCGCCGGTCGCGGGGTCCTTCTTGCCCACGAGCGCCACGTCGCGCTCGAGGTTGTTGATGCTGTAGATGCCCGTCGGCGTGTCGTTGCCCTCGTTGGGGTTGCCGGTGATGCAGCCCGACTCCCACAGCAGGTTGTCGTTGGCGTCGTAGTAGCGCACATGCTGCTCCGATATGTCGATGTCGACGTAGGCGCCCCAGTCGCGCCCGCCGGCGCCGTGGTACGCCGCGGCCGTCTGCTTCGTGGGGATCTCGATCTCGCCGGTCTGCTTGTTCGCCACGGCCTGCTGGATGAGCTCGGCGAGCGCCGCCTCGTCGCTGATCCAGCCGTAGGTGCCGCCGGAGACGTTGACCACCTTGCCGTCGGGGCGCGTGTAGCTGCGCTCGGTGCCGACCGTGTCGAGCTGGGCGGCGGCGAGCTGGCGGATCCAGGCCGCGAGCCCCTCGGAGTTCAGGGTGGGGTCGAGGTTCTCGTCGAAGGTGATCCACTGGGTCATCGTCTTGCCGTCGAGCGTCGCGACCACCGTGCCACCCATCTTGAGGTCGACGTTGACGCCGATGATCTCGTTGGCGGCGTCGCACGCCGCCTGGAGCTCCTCGTCGCTCGCCCCGCCCGCGAGCGGCTCGTACATGGAGTCGTCGAGCTCGAGCGAGGTCTCGGCCGACGCCACGGCCTGCTCGGCGGCGGAGATGACGGCGTCGCGGCCGAGCTTCTGGCTGGCGCGCGCACGGGCGACGGTGAACATGCCCGCCTCCTCGTCATAGGCCCCCGCGGCGTCGAAGGTGCCGGGGCGGTCGGCGTTGAACTGGTCGATCGCTGCGCCGAGCGCCTCCTCGAACGCCGCCTCGTCGTAGGTCACGGACAGCGCCGAGGGGTCGGTCGCGGAATCCGAGCCGCCGGAGACGAGGCTGCCGATCAGCCGGACCGGCCAGATGAGCGCCTCGTTGGCGCCGAGGACGGCGTCCGCCTCCGCCTGCGCGTCGACGGTGAACGTGCCCGCCTCGGGCTCGTAGGTCCAGTCGAAGCCCAGGCCCGAGACCTTGAGCGTGTAGGCGCCCACGGAGGCCTCGATGCGGTCCGCGGCCTCGCCGGCTCCCGTGAGGGACACGTCGACCCCGGCGATGGAGGTGCCGGGGTAGTAGATGTTGGAGAAGGCGACGGCGCCGGCGATGTAGCCGACGACGAGCACGCCCGCGGCGGCGGCGAGCGCGATCTTCAGCCCGCGGCGGCCGCCCGGGCGCGGGTCCTCCGCATCGCCGCCGAAGGCGGTGCCGGCGTCGACGGGGGGCAGCCCGTCGCCCGCGGAGGGGCGGACCGCCGCCATGC
>NZ_JAQECM010000073.1:0-6839 GCF_027669965.1 Candidatus Collinsella stercoripullorum
GAGGGTGCTAACAGGCGCGATTACTCACTGTTGGCATTTGTCTCGTGCGCACCCGCCTGAGCGTGCCGGAACGCTCTTTCGTTTTAGAAAGAGATCGTCCAAGAGCAGGAACCGGATAGTCTCGCAGTGCAGGCTTGCCCGCCGCCCGCCGTGCGATGGCGGACACCCAGCGCAAAGCGCGCACCTTCGACAAGTGCGCACACAGGACCGGCGACCGGCAAGAGGCGCGTTTGGACCGCCTCGAGCGCGACGAGACCACCAAGGTCGGCACCACCGCACAGACAGTACGGGCGATGATGACGACTCCGACGACATCAAGGTGCTAATGTGTTCATAGACGCCGGACGCCCTGCAGGTTTTGCTTGACGGCCTCGGACGAGCTCGGCTTCGACGACGACGCATGCTGGAGGCTCGGCGTCTTCTACGTAAACCGCGAGGATCCCTTCGTGGTGGCGCCCCGGCGCTTCGGCGTGGACCGGGTCATGAACTGGGGCGACCCCAAGTCGGCGGGGGCTCGCCGCCCTCCCTGTGGCCTAGGTCGTAACGTTCGTCGTGGTGATCGAGGTCCTGCATAGATAGGGCGGGCGGCGCCCTGCCGGGCAGCGGTCATGCACAGGGAACCACACCGCGATTTCCCCTCATTTACTGAGCGCGGCCTTGGTTTCGCGCAGATAGGCGAAACCAAGGCCGTAAGTAAACCAAATCTGGAGAAAACCAGGCGGAACTTTATTCCCACTCAGTAATCGAATCGTGCATTCCCATGGCCTCTCGTCTACGCGGTGCGTCGTTGTCTCACTCATCGCCGAAACGGCACGAATGTCGAGCACTCGGATAAACTCAATAATGAACTCAGCTATTCCAGCCTAGCATCAGATGTCAGACGCTCTTCCGGAGCAATCTGAGTCACCGTCTTCATCACTTTCCGACGCATCAACCAAATCCTGGCTTTGATATTGCACGCTTAGCCAATCTATCACCCATGATTTAAAATGAGAACGCTCAAGCTCGCGCCTGATTTGTGTTGGGCACATGCCAAACAGTCGCCATAGAATGGCATAGCAAAGCAATGCGGTCCCCATCGTTAGTCGATATAAATTAGATGGGTCGACCGCGGCGGCCGCAGACCCATGCGAGTATGTGTTTCGAGCAACCTGTTGTTCAGACACAAACTTATCTATATCAGGGACAAGCCACCCGACAACATCTTTCTGCCTGTCCATAAGTTCATTTATCAGACGCTTTGCGCCTTTTGAATTCTGTCCTATTCGAGACTGGATCCATGCCACAAATTCTTCTGGCATTCCTTCGGTTCGCTTCAAGAGTTCTTTTCGATTTTGCTTAAACACAGCTTTTGGCCAAGATTGTAGGTCAGCTCTGTATCTTGAAATCGCTTCCAAAGCCTGAGATGCGGACACGCACTGCAACTCAACTGGCATTTTCCAGTCATAGGTAAGTATTGAAACAATTAAGTCGCCGGCGCGTTTGAGAAGCAGGTAGTCTTCCTTGTCTCTCCTATCGATGCCATAGTCGAACCAGCTAGAAAGATAGTTGCCGATTTCTCTTTCTAGTGCGCGATAAGGGAACGGCATCGCACGTACAGCATTTTTTGACGGAGTGGGAGAATCAATCAATGGTGCGTAGTATTGAATTGCGCTCTCTTCACCATCAAAATACAAAGTAAACCTTTGGATGGCTGCATGAAAGCCCATGCACAAGCTAAGGAACTCTGACAGTTTGACAGCGAAATCACGAGCCTCCTCGAGAGTCTTTCCGGCTGAGAAACATACTTTCAAACAGCATTGGTGACGAAAAGTCATCTCGTTTACATTCAGCCCGGGAATGATGTACTTGCTGAACAGCGTAATACTGCATTGCTCACTCTCTAGCAAGACCGCGGCCTCGTCATTTTCTTTTTTATATTCGAGCGCTCTGAAGCGCATATTATCTTGATCATCAGAATCAAAAGTCATGCAATAAGCTGATTTCCCGTACCAGTCAGCCAGATTCCTTACCTCGATATCCACCCTATTAATTACGTTAGACGGGTCGAATTCACGGCATCCCTTTGCTGCCATAAGATAATCTGCACGGATGACCTGATGGACCATTCCCGGATAGCGCGTTTCACCGCCACTGTACACAGCGTTTCCAAGCACCAACGCATACCCGTCTTGAGAGAACCCGTATAAGTACTCCGCAGCAGAGAGTTCTTTTTCACCGTTTATGACAACGCCTGGGGAACCGAGCAGCTTTCCGCAGGGGATGTCGAGAACAACCCCCTCGTCGCCAAGGTTTGCCGTCCCTTGAACCGCGTTGTCCCCACGCGCCTCTTCCCAGCTCTTTCCCCATACTCCCTGGGTAAAACTTGAAGGAATCATAACATGCCCTCCAGTCAATCAACGTAGGCTCTCTCGACCTATCCCCACAGCCCTGTGTTCGACATCGCGTACAGCGGGACGTTCCTCATCCAGTCCTGCTCACGATAGCCCGACAGGCTGAAGCGAACGGAATTAATCTCCGGACGGGATTCCTTGAATGCTCGTAGACTCTTGGCACGCAGGTTTTCTTCGGCCTTTACCTCTATGGCATACACTCCGTTTGCCTTCTGCACCAGAAAGTCGATCTCTCCCGAAGAGTTTTCAGCGGACCAGTAATACGGCGTGAGCCCGCAGTCCGAAACGAGCTGCTGGCAGACGTACTGCTCGGTAAGCGAACCCTTGAACTCCTCGAAGATCCCGCTGCCACCGACGACCGTCTCTTTGTCCAACTGTGCCATGGCGCCCAGCAGGCCAACATCCACCAAAAAGAGCTTGAATGCAGTGTCATCCGCATAGGGGCTCAATGGAATCCCAGGCTTCGAGATTCTGCGGACAAGCGTTGTGATACCTGCCTGCGTGAGCCATGTGATGCCCGACTGGTAGTTCCGTGCCCGCGCCCCCTGCGCGATGTGGCTGAACACGAACTTTTTGTTTTCTCGACCGAGATGGGACGGGATCGACCGCCACGCGGCGAGCGCGTACTCAGTCTCGACCCTGCCGAGGTGCTTCGAGATGTCGCGCTCGTAGCCGCACAGAATATCGAGCTGCACCTCGCGCGCATCCTCCAAGAGACCTCGCTCAAGAAAGGCGCTCACCGCCTCAGGCATGCCCCCGACGTAGTAGTACTGACGAAGGAGCGGAACGATCCTGCTTGAGAAGCTGTTGATAAGGCTCGCGTCGCCAGCGTCGATGAGGTCACAGAGCGGCCGATTCCCCGTCGCAGCGAGGAACTCCCGAAAGCTTAGGGGATAGAGATCGAGCGTATTCACCTTCCCCACGGGATACCCGCTGCCCTCGTGCACAGTGATGCCCAAAAGCGAGCCGGCCGCTGCCACCACGTACCCGGGCGCGTCCTCGCAGAAGTACTTGAGGCTCGTGAGCGCCTTCGGGCACGCCTGAATCTCGTCGAGGACGATGAGGGTGCCTCCCTCGGTCACGACCTCCCCCGTCTCGAACTGGATGGCGGATACAATGCGCGGAATATCGTAGCCCAGCTCAAACTGCTCACGCATCCTGGGATTGTCGTCGAGATTCACGTATGCAACGTTCTCGAACTGCGTTTTTCCAAATTCTTTAAGCAGCCAAGTCTTTCCAACCTGACGCGCACCGTTGAGAATGAGCGGCTTGCGACGGAGCCTGTTCTTCCAGACAATAAGCTCATCCATGAGAAATCGTTCCATGCAAGCTCCTCCCCTAAAATGGCTACGGCCTTATTTTCGCACAGATTGGCGAAAATAAGGCCGTAAGAAAGCCAGTTTTGGAGAAAATCAGGCGGAGTTTTATTCCCACTCGATCGTCGCGGGCGGCTTGCTCGTGATGTCGTAGGCCACGCGGTTCACGCCGGGCACCTCCGCCACGATGCGGCCCGAGATGCGCGCGAGCACCTCGTAGGGGAGCTTCGCCCAGTCGGCGGTCATGGCGTCGCTCGACTCCACGGCGCGCAGGATGATCGGACGCTGGTAGGTGCGCTCGTCGCCCATGACGCCCACGCTCTTGATGTCGGGCAGGACGGCGAAGTACTGCCAGCAGCTGTGCTCGGAGTTGCGCTCGCCGGTCGCCTCGAACAGGCGCGCGTTGTAGGCGTCGAGCTCCTCGCGCACGATGGCGTCGGCGTTCTTCAGGATCTCGAGCTTCTCGGGGCTCACCGCGCCGATGATGCGGATGGCCAGGCCCGGGCCCGGGAACGGCTGACGGTACACGATGTGCTCGGGCAGGCCGAGGGCCAGACCCAGCTCGCGCACCTCGTCCTTGAAGAAGTGGTCGAGCGGCTCGATGAGGTCGAAGTGCACGCCCTCGGGGAACGGGATCAGGTTGTGGTGGCTCTTGATGGTCGAGGCCTTGCCGCCGGTCTTGCGGGCGCCGCTCTCGATGATGTCGGGGTAGATGGTACCCTGGGCCAGGTACCTCACGCCGTCGAGCTGCTGGGCGACGGCGAAGAACTCCTTCCAGAACTGCGTGCCGATGATGCGGCGCTTCTCCTCGGGCTCCGTCACACCGTCGAGCAGCGCGGCGTAGCGCTCCTCGGCGTGCACGTGGATGAAGTCCACGTCGAACTGCTTGGTGAAGACCTCCTCCACCTGCTCGGGCTCGCCCTTGCGCAAGAGGCCGTGGTTGATGAAGACGCAGGTCATCTGGCGGCCGATGGCGCGGGCGCCCAGGGCGGCCACCACGCTCGAGTCCACGCCGCCGGAGAGCGCCAGGATCACGCGGTCCTCGCCCACCTGCTCGCGGATCTCGGCGGTCATGCTCTCGACCAGGTTGTCCATCGTCCACGTCGCCTCGAGCCCGCAGATGTCAAACAGGAAGTTCGAGAGGATCTGCTGGCCGAACTCGGTGTGCTTCACCTCGGGATGGAACTGGGTCGCGTACAGCTTGCGCCCCGGGCACTCCATGGACGCCACCGGGCACACGGGCGTGGAGGACGTCACCGTGAAGCCCTCGGGCGCGCGGCTCACCGCGTCGCGATGGCTCATCCACACCGTCTGCTCGATGGGCGTGGCGTTGAACAGCGCGCTGTCATGGTCGCGCTCGATGGTCGCCGGGCCGTACTCGCCGATCTCGAAGTGCGAGACCTCGCCGCCGAGCGTCGCCGCCATGATCTGGTGGCCGTAGCAGAACCCCAGCACCGGCAGGCCCAGGTCGAAGATCGCCGGGTCGACCGTCGGCGCGTCCTCGGCGTACACGGACGCCGGGCCGCCGGACAGGATGAGCGCGGAGGGCTCCATCGCGCGCACCTCGTCGGCCGAGATGTCGCACGGCACGATCTCGGAGTAGACATGCAGGTCGCGCACGCGGCGGGCGATCAGCTGCCCGTACTGCGCGCCGAAGTCGAATACGAGGACCTTGCTCCCCGTCTGGTTTGAGCCGTTCTGCGTCATGAGCTCCCTTTCAGCACGTACCGGTAGAGACGGGCGAAGCGCCCTTATCCTACCACCCTATGATACCTGTTGCCCGCACGACGCGGCGCCCCTCCCCAAAACTGCACCGCATGTCCCGCCCGCGTGCCCGCCGCTGTGCCACAATGGATGCCGGCCGCCGGCGCGCAGGGGCGCTCCGCCCCCGTGAGCGCCGACCGACGAGGGCTCGGTGCCGCGCTGAAGGCCGGATGGCCGCCGGCCCGCCGAGACGCGGTGCCGCGCGCCCAGCCGCCGGCGCGGCGCACCGTGCACCGACCCCGTAAGGAGGAGCGCATGAAACGGATCCTGCTGATCGCCACCGGGGGCACCATCGCCTCCGCCGAGGACGGCCGCGGCCTCTCCCCCGCCCTCACCGGCGCCGAGCTCGCCCGCGCCGTCCCCGAGATCGCCGCGCTCGCCGACATCGGCGTCGCCCAGCTCATGAACATCGACAGCACGGACATGCGGCCGCGCGACTGGCTGCGCATCGCCCGCGCCGTCGCCGGCTCGTACGACGACTACGACGGCTTCGTCGTCCTCCACGGCACCGACACCATGGCCTACACGGCCGCCGCGCTCTCCTACCTCATCCAGGACAGCCCCAAGCCCATCGTTCTCACCGGCTCCCAGAAGCCCATGGGCGACTCCTTCACCGATGCCAAGCTGAACCTGTTCCAGAGCATCCTGTACGCGGCGGACGACCGCAGCCGCGACGTGGTCATCGTGTTCAACGGGGCCGTGATCGCCGGCACGCGCGGGCGCAAGCAGCGCACCATGAGCTTCAACGCCTTCAAGAGCGTCAACTACCCCTCGCTCGCCTACATCCGCAACGACCGCATCATCCGCAGCGGCGACGCGCTGGCGCGCGCCCAGGGCGTCGTGCGCGACGAGTCCTCCGGGCACGGCCCCCGCATCTACGACGCCCTCGACGAACGGGTCTTCGTCCTCAAGCTGACCCCGGGCATCGACCCGGCCGTGTTCGATCTGCTGCGCCCGCGCTACGACGCCGTCATCATGGAGACCTTCGGGATCGGGGGCATCCCCGAGTACGGGCGGGACGGCTCCGCCGCCGCCTCCTTCAAGCGCGCGGTGTTCGACTGGGTCGACTCCGGGCGGACCGCCGTCATCACCACGCAGGTCCCCGAGGAGGGCCTCGACCTGGGCGTGTACGAGGTCGGGCGCGCCTACGCCGAGCACACGGGGATCCTGAAGGGCGACGACATGACCACCGAGGCCCTCGTCGCCAAGACCATGTGGGCGCGCGGCTGCTCGGACGACCCCGACACGGTCCGCGAGCTGTTCTACCGTCCGGTGAACTTCGACCGGCTGCCGCTCGCCTGACGGCCGGGCGCCGGAGGCGGCGGGGTCCGCGTCGCGCCGCCGCCCGCCCGACGGCCTGCCGGGC
>NZ_JAQECM010000074.1:0-6519 GCF_027669965.1 Candidatus Collinsella stercoripullorum
CCGCGACGGCCCCGTCGCGCGGGCGCCCCGCCGCCGGCGCGCCGTGCGGCGCCCGGTATCGCACGGCGCGCGGGCCGACCCGTCCGTGGTGATTCTCGGGTGGGCGGGTTCCCGGCCTCCCGCGTCGCGTCGAGTGTACAATCTTCCCTTACAGCCCCGGTGGAATGGCAACGGTCGCCGGGCATCGTCATCGAAAGGGGCATCATGCCAGACCAGCTTCGTTCCACCCAGGGACCCCGCAGCTACGTGTTCACCTCCGAGTCCGTGACGGAGGGCCATCCGGATAAGGTCGCCGACCAGATCTCCGACGCGGTCCTCGACGCCATCCTCGCCAAGGAGGCCAAGCTCGAGGCCCAGGGGTACGTCGACCACAAGGGCGTCCCGGCGTGCCTGGACAACGTCCGCTGCGCGTGCGAGACCCTCGTCACCACCGGTTCGGTCATCGTCACCGGCGAGATCCGCACCCAGGCCTACGTCGACGTCCAGAAGATCGCGCGCCGCGTGATCGAGCGCATCGGGTACACGCGCGCCAAGTTCGGATTCGATTCCGAGACCTGCGGCGTCATCAACATGATCCATGAGCAGAGCCCCGACATCGCCGCCGGCGTGGACGAGAGCTTCGACGCCCAGCACGGCGCCTCCGACCCGCTCGACCTGATCGGCGCGGGGGACCAGGGCATGATGTTCGGCTACGCCTCGAGGGAGACCTCGACGCTCATGCCCATGCCGCATTACCTGGCGAGCCGCCTCGCGGAGCGCCTGGCCGCCGTCCGCCACGACGGGACCCTGCCGTATCTCCGCCCGGACGGCAAGACGCAGGTGACCGTCCGCTACGAGGACGACCGCCCCGTCGCCGTCGAGACCGTCGTCATCTCCACCCAGCACGCCCCCGAGGTCGAGTCCATGGACCGCATCCGCGAGGACCTCGTGGCGCAGGTCATCGCCCCGGTGATGGACGCCGAGGGGATCGCCTGGCGCGATGCCGTGATCTACGTGAACCCCACCGGCCGGTTCGTCGTGGGCGGCCCCATGGGCGACACCGGCCTCACGGGGCGCAAGATCATCGTCGACACCTACGGCGGCATGGGGCGCCACGGCGGCGGCGCCTTCTCCGGCAAGGACTGCACCAAGGTCGACCGCTCCGCGGCCTACGCCGCGCGCTGGGTCGCCAAGAACGTGGTGGCGGCCGGGCTCGCCGACCGCTGCGAGGTCCAGTTCGCCTACGCCATCGGCGTCGCGCACCCGCTGTCGCTCATGGTGGACACCTTCGGCACCGGCCGCGTGCCCGAGGCGGATATCGAGCGCGCCGTCTCCGAGGTCTTCGACCTGCGTCCGGGCGCCATCATCCGCGACCTCGACCTGCGCCGCCCCATCTACGAGAAGACGGCCTCCTACGGCCACTTCGGCCGCGAGGACCCCGATTTCTCCTGGGAGCGCTGCGACCGCGTGGACGAGCTGCGCGCAGCCTGCGGCATCTCCGAGTAGGCGCGGCGCATGGCCTGCCAGCCGTCCCTGTTCCCGTCCGGTGCGGGCGCGCCGGACGCGCGCCCGGCAGCCGATGGGGCCCCGAGGTCCCGCGAGCGCTGGGCCGGCTTCGTCTCGGTCGTGGTCGACATCCCGGCGCGGGCGCTTTCCGAGCCCTTCGCCTACGCGGTCCCCGAGCGGCTGGCCGACGACGTCGACGTCGCCTGCGCGGTGCTCGTCCCGTTCGGGCGCCGCGCGGCCGTGGGCTACGTCGTCGCCCGTGCGGACGACCTTTCGGGCCTCCCCGGCGCCGAGGGGCTGGACCCCGCGCGCGTCCGCCCCGTCTCCGCGCTGCTCTCCGCGCGCGCCTTCTCCGCCGGCGCCCCCGCGCTCGCATCGTGGATCAGCCGCGAGTACGTGGCGCCGCTCGCCGAGTGCCTGCGCCTGTTCCTCCCCCCGGGGGGCTCTCCGAGGCTGCGCCGCGCCGCGGACGGCTCCTGGGAGCTCGAGCCCCCGGCGGTGGGGGAGGCCCGCGAGCGCGTGGTCTCCCTCACGCCCGAGGGTCTCGACTACGAGCCACCCGCCAACGCGACGCGCCAGCGCATGCTCATGGAGGCGCTCTCCTGCGGCCCGGTGACCACCCGCGAGCTGAACCTGCTCTACACGGACCTGTCCGCGGCCATCCGCACCCTGCGCGACCGCGGGGTGGTCCGCGTGGACGAGCGCCGCGCCTGGCGCGCGCCGGACGGGGGGACCACCCTCTCGTCCGCGCGCGCCTGCGCCCCGGTTGAGCTCACCGCCGGGCAGCGCGCGGCCCTCGACGCCATCGAGGCGGCGCGCGAGGCCGGTTCGGGCGACGTCGTCCTCATCGACGGCGTGACGGGCTCGGGCAAGACCGAGGTCTACCTCGCCGCCATCGAGCGGGTCCTCGCCGCGGGGCGCTCCGCGTGCGTGCTCGTGCCGGAGATCTCGCTCACCGCGCAGACCGTGGGCCGCTTCCGCTCGCGGTTCGGGGACACGGTGGCGGTCTTCCACTCGCGCCTGTCGGCCGGCGAGCGCCGCGACCAATGGGACATGGTGTTCGAGGGCGCGGCCCGCGTCGTGGTGGGCGCCCGCTCGGCGCTGTTCTGCCCGTTCCCGGACCTGGGGATCGTCATCATCGACGAGGAGCACGAGTCGTCCTACAAGCAGGGCTCGAGTCCGCGCTACCATGCGCGCGAGGTCGCGGCGCGGCTCGCCCGCGACTGCGGGTGCCCGCTCGTGCTCGGTTCGGCCACCCCTTCCGCCGAGGCGCTCGCCCGGTGCCGTGCCGGCTCCCATCGGGGCCAGCGGTGGCTCCGCGTCGAGATGCCGGAGCGCGCGGGCGCCGGGCGGCTCCCCGAGGTCGTCGTCGCCGACCTGCGCCGCGAGTTCTCGAGCGGGGCGCGCTCCATGTTCTCGCGGCCGCTGCGCGAGGCGCTCGCCGAGGTGGTCGAGCGCCGCGAGAAGGCGGTGCTGCTGCACAACCGCCGCGGGTTCGCCCCCTTCCTCATGTGCCGCGAGTGCGGCTGCGTCCCCACCTGCGAGCACTGCTCCACCGCGCTCACCTACCACGAGCGCACCCATACGCTCGAGTGCCACACCTGCGGGGCGGTGACGCGCGTGCGCCCCTATCCCGCCCCCGGCAGCGCCTGCCCGGCGTGCGGCAGCCGCTACCTGGCCAAGATGGGCGTCGGCACCCAGCAGGTCGAGGACGCGCTCGCCGCCGTGCTCCCCGCCGACGTCCCCGTCATCCGCATGGACGCGGACTCCACGCGCGGGAAGGACGCGCACAAGCGCCTGCTCGAGGAGTTCGACGCGGCGGACTGCGCCGTGCTCCTCGGCACCCAGATGATCGCGAAGGGGCTCGATTTCCCCGAGGTGACGCTCGTCGGCGTCGTGATGGCGGACTACGCGCTCAAGATGCCCGACTTCCGCGCCTCCGAGCGCGCCTTCGACCTGCTCGAGCAGGTCGCGGGCCGCGCCGGCCGCGGCGAGCGCCCCGGGCGCGTCATCATCCAGACCTACCTGCCCGACGACCCCGTCATACGGGCGGTCGCCGCGCACGACCGCTCGATCTACGCTGAGGCGGACGCCGCCCAGCGCCGCGAGGCGCTCTACCCGCCCTACGTGCGCCTGACGAACGTCATCGTGCGCGGGAAGGACGCCCGGTCCGCGCGCGGCTACATCGACCGCCTCGCCGCCGAGGTGCGCGCCCGCATCGCCGCGCTCGCGCCGGCGGCGGGCGGGCTCGACCGCCCCGTCGTCCTGGGTCCGGTGAGCTGCGTGATCGAGCGGGCGAAGGACCGCTACCGCTTCCATTTCCTCGTCAAGGCGCCGCTCGAGGCGGATGTCTCGCCCCTCGTGGCCGACGCCCTCGCGCAGACGCCCCCGCCCGCGGGCGTGGGCGTCGCCGTGGACGTGGACGCCTACGACCTTATGTAGCCGCCTGCGCGCCGTTGCCGGCGGCGCGAGCCGTCCTACTCCCAGCCCATGGTCCCTTGGAGGACCATGGTGACGATGAGGAGCAGGGCGAGCGCGGTCCCGAGCGCCTCCCGCGATGCGCTTCCCGGGCCCTCGGGGATGCGCGCCAGCGCGCACACGCGGTCGACGAGGCGGTCCCATAGGCGGGCGAACGGGACGCTCCCCAGGATCGCGCAGGTGGCGAGGGTGGCCACCAGGCTCGCCGCGCCCACGGGGGAGAGCAGGGCCGCCGGCGCGGGGAGGACCTTGACGAAGGCCAGCGTGGCGAATCGGTGGAAGAGGTAGATGGGCAGCGACCGCGCGCCCCATCCGGTGACGGCGGGCAGCCTGCGGTCGGGGAGCGCGAGCACGAGGCCGACCGAGGCGACCAGGGCGATGGCGAGGACCGCCATGCGGCGCGCCAGGCCGGCCGCGAGGCCGTCGCGGTAGGCGTACATCATCACATCGCGCTCTCCCACGCCGAACAGGGCGACCGCCGCGACCGCGGCGGCGATCCCCACGGCGAGCATCGCCGCCCCGACGCGCCGCCGCCCCTCGATCGAGCCCTCGTCCACGCCGCGGCTCCTCAGACGGTATCCGAGTAGGAAGAACGGGTAGAACGCTATCGTGCGCATGAGGGAGAGGTCGTTGCCGATCTCGGGTGCGAAGCCGGATGCGAGGGCCGCCGCCGTGCACAGCGGCAGTGCGAGCCTGAAGCTCGCGACGAACGGAAGGGTGAGCCGCCAGCAGATGAGCGACAGGAGGTACCAGAAGGAGTAGTACGGGTCGAGCAGCGACGGAGCCGCCCCGGTCGCCGCGACCACGAGGCAGGTCATGAGCCCGTTGGCCAGGACGTACATGGCGAGCAGGCGCGCCGCCCCGCGCGCGTTGCGGGCGAGGTCCACACCGCTCAGGTACCCGGATATGAGGACGAAAGCCGGCATATGGAACACGTAGAGCGCGAGCACGAGGGTCGACACCCCCGCGTCCTCGCGGTACTGCCATAGGAAGTGGCCCAGGACGACCAGGATGATGAGAGCGCCTTTCGCGTTGTCGAGGCGCAGCGAGCGACCGGACTGCATGGATCCCCCCCAAAGACATCCCCCGTTGAATGTGTGCAGCGGCCTCAGGAGGCCGAAGCGCACGCGCGCACCCCTATAATTATGCAAAACGAGTACACCCGGCCGCCGGCGATCGGCGCGCCCGGCTTCATGAAAGGACCGGATATGGAGATGAACGGCATCGTCCTGTCGCCCGACCCGCGCCTGCGGCAGGAGTGCGCCGAGATCGAGGAGATCACGCCCGCCCTCGAGCGCCTCGTGGAGCGCATGAAGGGGCAGATGTTCGAGAACAACGGCTGCGGCCTGGCCGCCCCGCAGGTGGGCGAGCTCATCCAGCTCGTGATCATCGACACCGAGTACACCGGCGAGGCGGACTACGACCCCTTCGTGCTCATCAACCCGCGCATCGTCGAGCAGTCCGACTCCACCTTCACCTTCAACGAGGGGTGCCTGTCCATCCCCGGCATCAACGTGGAGATCGAGCGCGCCGACCATGTCGCGGTGGAGGCCTACGACCTGAACGGGGACCTCATGCGCTACGAGGCGGACGGCGACCTGCTGTGCGTCTGCCTGCAGCACGAGATCGACCACCTGCACGGCATCACGATGTTCGAGCGCCTGTCGCCGATGAAGCGCATCGCGGCCATGCGGGACTACCAGCAGGCGCGCGCCCGCGGCGCCAAGCCGGGCGACACCGAGTAGGCGCCGCCCTCGCACTACGGATTCCATCGGGCGGGCGGTGTCGACCCCGCCCGGAAAGGGGGCGCGGTATGCGCGTCGTGTTCATGGGGACGCCGGATTTCGCCGTCCCGACCCTGAAGAAGCTGGCCGCCTCCTTCGAGGTGGCCCTCGTCCTCACGCGCCCGGATGCGGTGCGCGGGCGCGGCAAGCGCCTCGAGCCCTCGCCGGTCAAGGCGGCCGCGCTCGAGCTCGGCCTCCCGGTCATGGAGGCGAAGCGCATGACGCCCGAGGTGCTCGAGGCCCTGCGCGCGGCGGGGGCCGACGTGTTCTGCGTGGCGGCCTACGGGTGCATCCTGCCCGACGAGGTGCTCACCATGGCCCCCGCCGGCTGCGTGAACGTGCACGCCTCGCTGCTGCCCCGCTGGCGCGGCGCGGCCCCCATCCAGCGCTGCATCCTCGCGGGGGACGCCACGGCGGGCGTCTCCATCATGCGCATCGGCCACGGGGTCGACACCGGGGCCTACTGCGCCCAGGCGAGCTGCCCCGTCACCGGGAAGACCGCCGACGAGCTCACGGCCGACCTCGCCCGCCTCGGGGCCGACCTGCTCGCGGAGACGCTGCCCTCCATCGTGGACGGCACCGCCGTGTGGACCGAGCAGGACGAGGCGCTCGTGACCCACGCCGCCAAGATCGAGAAATCCGAGCTGTGGCTCGACCCCCGGATCACGGCGGGGGAGAACGTCCGCCGCGCCCTGGCCTCCTCCGATGCCGCGCCCGCCCGCTGCAGCGTCGCGGGCCGCGCGGTCCGCGTGCTGCGCGCGGTCCCCGCGCC
>NZ_JAQECM010000075.1:0-6331 GCF_027669965.1 Candidatus Collinsella stercoripullorum
GCCCATGCGCCCGCCACCGCGGCCGGTCCCGCCGACCCGGCCCGCGCCCATGCGCCCGCCACTGCGGCCGGTCCCATCGACCCGGCCCGCGCCCGCAGCATCCCGACGGCTCATCGCGCATCACCTCCCGCGCTGCGCAGGGCCACGAGGACCTCGCCCGCGTCGGTGGAGACGCGCAGCAGCCCGGACCCCTTGTCCAGCTCGAAGGAGAAGCTCGTGCTCTCGACCACGGGCGTGGCCGCGTCGGGCGCCAGGGGCGCGTCCGCCAGCGCGTACTCCTGCACCACGAAGCCGCGGTACAGGTAGAAGCGGGTCTGGTAGTCCCCGCTGTCCAGATGCTCGGTCAACACGAGCGCCGGGCCCTCGGGGCCCTCGGCCGCCGAGACGGATCCCGCGGCGTCGGTGGCGCGCACGGCGTTGGCGATGAGGCTCGTGGAGAGGCGCTCGTCGGAGGCTGCCCCGTCCGCCGCGCGCAGCGCGCGGTACACGCCGGTCCCCGCGAGGATGGCGAGCAGGAGCGCGACTACGAACAGCGCGAACAGCGCGACCGTGAAGGCATGGCCCGAGACGGCGAGCACCCCGGACCTCGACCCGGCACCGGCGCCGCCCTCGCCGCCGGAGGCGAACCGCGCCTCCTCGATGGCGTCGAGCAGCATGTCCTCGCGGGCGCCCCCGTCCGCGCTCCCGCCCGGCGCGGCCCCGGCAAGCCGGGCGCGCGCCTCGGCGGCGGCCTGGCGCTCGGCGACCAGGTGCTCCATGCGGCCCATCCGGGCGAGCGACCGCCCGCGCGCCCGCGCGGCGCCCTGTGCGGCTGACCGGCTCATCTCGGCACCACCCTCACGCTGGGCGGCACGTTGGCCGCGTACGACTCATAGGTCACGGCGTAGTCGTCCCGGTTGACGACGAGCCCGTAATGCTCCTCGAGGTAGGCGAGGGAAGACGGGTAGGAGCCCTCGATCGCGCAGCACTGCATCGCCGCGTCGAGGACCGCCGCGCGCAGCGAGGCGGCTCCCTGCTCGCGCGTCATATCGGTGACGGCCCTGCCGCCCAGGGCGCATGCGGCGACGATCGCCGCCACCGCCGCCACGGGCACGATGACCCTCCTTATCAGGTGCTTCCCCATCTCCTCGCCTCCCTTCGCGGTGTCGTTCTGCTGCGCCGGCGGATCCGGCGCGCCCGGTTGCTATCCGATCGCGCCCATCATGCCGACGAGCGGCAGCATGACGGAGATGAGCGTCGCGCCCACGGCGACGGTGAGCAGCGCTGCGAGCGCCGGCTCGACGGCGTCGACCGCGCGGTCGATCTGCGCCACCGCGTCATCGAAGAACGTGGCGGAGAGCCGCTCGAGCACGCCGTCCACGCTGCCCGCGCGCGAGCCGATGGCGAGCATGCGGGCGTAGACCGGCTCGAAGACCCCGAACTCCGTCACGGCCTGCGAGAGGCTGAGCGCCCGCGCGGGGTCGACCATGGCGTCGTGCGCGCGCTCGAGCCGCTCGTGCAGCACGGGGTGGTCGACGACCCGGAGCGCCTCGCGCATGGCGGTGTTGGAGTCCGCGCCCGACGCCAGGTAGGCGGAGGCCGCCGCGGAGAAGCGGCTGAGCGCGAGCCGGTACATGGCGGGGCGGGTGACGGGGAGCCGCTCGAGCAGCGCGAGGATGCGCGCCTGGCCGCGTGGCGTCCGCACGGCCGCGGAGCCGACGAGCGCGCAGGCGGTCACGGCGAGCGTGAGCACGAGCGCGACCCACCCGACGGCGACCGCCGCGCCCACCGCGGCGAACGAGCCCCCGGCGAGGCCGCCGGCGAGCTCGTCGTACACGCCGAGGAAAACCGGCAGGATGCCGATCACGGTGAAGGCGAGGATGACGCTCATCACGCACAGCAGCGCCGCCGGGTAGCCGATGCTCGCGCGCAGCTTGGCGAAGACGCGCTCCTCCTCGTCGTAGTAGACCGCGAGCGAGCGCAGCACGTTCTCCAGGCGGCCGGAGCGCTCGCCGATCCCCACGAGCGCGACGGCGTACGCGGGGAAGACGGGGGCTTCGGCGCCGCGCCCCGTGCCAGCCGCCGGGCCCGCGCCCGGATCTCTCGCGGCGCCGTCCGCACCCGCGCCGCCCGCCGCGCGCATGGACGCCGCCAGCCCGCGTCCGGACACCAGCCCGCGGTAGACCTCGTCGCACGCGCGGTGCAGGGGCGTGTCGCCCATGTTCTCGGACAGCATGTGGACGGCCTCGTCGGTCTGGATGCCGGCGGCCAGCATGATGGCGATCCCCTCGCAGAACGACGACACCTCGCCGCCGGACAAGGGGGTGTATGCGGAGCGGGCGCCGCCGGACGCGCCGGCGACCGGCGCGTCGTCGTGACCCGAGCGTTTGTTATCCATAGCCAACCCCCATCGTTTCCGTTCAGTATACATAGCGGTCGGTGTAGTCGGTGCCGTCGCCCACGGTGGAGCCGGCCCCCGCCGCCGCGAAGGTCAGGTCGATCCGGGTCCAGCTGTCAGGGCCGACGCTGATCTCCACGCTGATCCACTCACCGTCTATATAGACCATGTTCCAGGCGTGGTAGATGCCGTCGGGCGAGACGTACCCGGTGATGATTTTGCACGGGATCCCCAGGCTGCGCAGCATGGCCGCCGCGAGCGAGGCGTAGTCGAAGCAGATCCCGGTGCGGCTCTCCAGCGTGGCGTCGGGGTCCGGGACGTAGCCCGTGGCGTCCGCCAGCTCCGCGGCCTTGCCGGTGTCGTAGGAGATGTTGTCCTGGATCCAGCGGTACACGGAGCGCAGCACGTCACCCTGGTTCTGGGCGTCCGCGGCGAGCTCGCGCGCGAGCTGCACGCAGGCGCTGTCGTCGGCGAAGCTGCAGAAGACGTTGGGCCGCAGGAAGGGCTCGAACTCGCTCGTCATGGACACGTCCACGGTGGTCGCGGCGATCTCCACGTAGTTGCTGCCGCCGGTGTTCTGCATGACGCGCAGGCGGTAGGTGCCGTCGCCCATGTTGAGCGGGCAGACGATGGGTGTGCCGTCGCCGGGGAGGTCGTAGTTGTAGCTCATGTCGCCGCTGGAGACCTGGAACTTGAGGCGGTTCCCGTTGACGGCGGACGCGGCGACGTAGCCCTCGGCGATGTGCGAGGTGTCGATCAGCGCGTCGTTCTGCCCGGATGCCGCCGCGGGGTCGAACGACGCGGCGACGACCTGCGCGGGCTCGCTGTACGCGGGGCCGGAGGTGGAGTCGTCCTCCCCGGTCCCACCCCCGCCGGAGCCGCCGCATCCCGCAAGGACCAGGCAGGCTGCCAGCGCCAGGCAGGCGAGGCGGCGAGCTGTGGGTCCAGGGCGCATCGGCGGTCCTCCGTGTTCGTGGGGCTACGTGCCCCCATCATAGCAGGCACCCCGCCGGGCACCGTGCAGGGCGGGGTGCGGAGCGGGCGCCCGTCCCTCGCCAGACGATATGCAGGCGCCCCGCTTGGCGTGATTCCACGCAGAGAGCGCCGGCGGACCCGGTCGGAATCTCGCTAGTCCGCTTTACATCGCCGTTTGCCGAAAACACGGGGTGCCGCTCTGCCCCGTATTATGCACGCACTCAAACCAACCCCCTGCATATAAGGGGGTCCGTATTCTTGGAGCGGCGGCGGGCGAACGGCAGAAAACAAGCCCCCAGCAGTGCAGGCATCGGATGGACATGCGTTTGAAACCAAAAGGACCCCGCTTGTGTCACGTATATTGACAGGGGGGGCTGGAAACTATTAGCGTGCGAAATAACTGGGATGCTATCTCGATATGGCATCTGAACCAGGCAGTTTCGCGGAAGGAAGACCCGCGATGCGTCACTAGTCCGGACGCGCGGCTTACGGGAATGGGCCGCAGCCCGGGAGAGGGGTTGGGAACTATGTCTTCATGGAAGCACCTTCGGGAAGAAGGCCGGCACTTCGCGAAAAAGCATCGCGTGGGTGCCAAGCGTGCGCTGGTGGGCGTGCTCGTCGCAGCGATGACCATCTCCACCATGAACGTCCCGGCGATCGCTGAGGAGCTCGGCATCACGGCCGACGCTCAGGAGCAGATCATCCAGGACAGCACGGTGAACACCGAGAACCAGTCTGCCACCGCGGAGGGGACCCCCGCCGAGGGGACCGACGCCACGGTGGACGAGGGGGATGATCCTGCGGATACGTCCGCGGACGCCGCCACGGACACCACGGCTGACGTGCAGCCCGCGGACGACCAGCAGCCCGACGAGGCCGCTGGGACCGAGAGCGACCAGAATAACCTCACGGGGGGGGGGTTCTTCCGAGAATGACCCCGCCGCGGTCGAGGAGGATACCACCGCGCAGGTAGCGGTCAAGGTCGCGAACGCGTCGCTCAAGTACACCGACGCGAACGGCGCCGAGCAGACGGTCTCCGAGAACAAGGATGCGGTCGATTTCCCGACCCAGACCGAGATCAAGTTCTCCGTGACTGCCAACGACGGCTTCCAGGCGAGCCGCGTGTTCTACACCGTCGATGGTGCGGACACCGATGTGGCCGCCGACGAGTCCGGTACGTACACGATTCCCGCCGAGGTCGTGAACGACGGCCTGGCGATCACCGTCGAGACCGCGGAGATTCCCGCCGCGGACGAGCCGGCCGCCGATGACACCGCGGGGGAGAGCCTGGCGGCGGATGCGGCGACAGCCCTCATTGATACACGTGCCATCGGCATCGGAACACCTGATAGTCCGTATGTCCTGAGCGTGAACGAGCGGCTCGATGCGGATGCTATTGGGTGGAGTAACGAGGGTAGAGACCACCGCTATGTTTCATCACAAAACCAGTTGGTCAGTGTTGATCAAGATGGCAATGTGACTGGTCTTTCTCCCACTACGGACACCGTTGAAGTCACTCACACATATACGTACTGGGACTGGGATTGGTTCCAGCATAGGACCGACACGGAAGAGAAGTATTTCAAGGTTTCGGAGCCGGCTTCATACAGCCTGACTTACCATGCGAACAACGGTACCGATGACCAAAGAAATGAGACGGTATCTGGCCCTGTTGGCAGCGTAACCGCCACAATTCTGACCAATCCTTTCACATATGATGGGCATCGTTTTATTGGATGGGCGACGAGCCCTGATTCCACTGAGCCCGAGTACAGTGCTGGTGAAGAAATATCTGTTACTTCCGACATGGATCTTTACGCCATGTGGAGCGAGATTGCCCCGAGTATATCTGTCGTTCCTTACGCTGTTCGAATTATGCGTGATGGACAGACTCAATTACAGGTCAACGTGTATCCCGAAGAATCTGATGTCTTATGGTCAAGTGAAAATGAGGCAGTGGCATCCGTTGACCAAGATGGTGTGGTTCACGGTGTGAAGGCTGGTACAACCACGATATACGCATCGGCGAATGGCTTGACGGCTACGGCGCAAATCACCGTTGTCGATAACATGGATATTCAGACCGCATACTTCTATGGCGTAAAACCCGATGCGGATCCGGATGACACGGGAAATGACTCCTTCTTCTATGTCGGAGAGGGCACAATCGATGTATCTGGGCTTCGAAAGGGCACTGATTACGGCGATTACAAAGCGAATGGCGATTGGGGGCCTTGGGGAACGGTCAGAGATGCAAGTATGGTCGTGACCGCTCCGAGTGAGGAGACAATTAAGCAGCGCATCTTCGATGAGTACAAGGATGAGTACGGACTTTCAAGTCCAGATGATGTCAAGATTAGTTGGACCTACCACAAGGAAACATATACAATTGGTGCTCCTGACGAAGACGGCACGGACATTGTTAATGGTGCTGCGTGTTGGCACGTTGACATGAATGTCACCATTAATACACCTGAGCGAGCGAGCGCTCAATATATGGTTCAGCAACCTGGTGACACCGATTTCACGGTAACCGAGCAATACGTTTTGGACTTGGGCACTTCTACGAGTCCGCAGAAGTCTTATGAGACTACAAAGACTTTCGGGGGTCGAACTTATGACTTTGTTGGCTGGTTTACCAATAGGGAATGCACTGAGGAGGCGCAATTCCCCTACACGATCGAAGAGGCCACAACGTTTTATGCGAAGTATGTACCTGTAGATACATACAATGTGACCTATGACGGTAACGGTAATGATGACGGGACTGTACCTATCGATAGTGATGACTATGAAACTGGGGATACTGTAACGGTAAAGAACCAGAGGCCCGCGAAGAGTGGCTATACGTTTGAAGGTTGGGAATACAATGGCCAGACGTATAAGGCCGGCGATACCTTCACCATGCCCTCCAAGGATGTGGTCCTGACCGCCCAGTGGGAAATCAATCCCGCCGAGTGGAACGACGTGATCTACCTG
>NZ_JAQECM010000076.1:0-6256 GCF_027669965.1 Candidatus Collinsella stercoripullorum
CCCAGTCCGGGCACCCGCCCGCCCGGCACATCCTCGCGCAGGACGAGCACTTCTTCCCGCAGTCCGGGTCGCACAGGCGCCGCACGGCGCACGCCTTCCTGTGCGCGCACCGGTTGCGCAGGCTCGGGTTCGAGCTGGTGCCGTCGTTCCTGCGGTTGCGCCTGAGCTCGCGCGAGACGCTCGTCGCGTCGATGTCGAGCTCCGCGGCGATCTGCGCCATCGACCTCCCCTCTATCACCCGGTTCTCGATGGCCACGCGCATCTCGAACGTGATGTGCGAATAGTGCCTGCTTGTCGGCATGGCAACCGTCCCTTCCCGCGGCGGGCGGGCATGCCGACATGCTACACGAGGGGAGCTGGGGAGCTGCCAGACTTAGCGCAGGCAAGTCTGCACTAAGTTTGGCAATCAAGGGCGTCGTATCGATGGCTTTCGATGCATTATACATCGAAGACAGTCGATGTATAATCGAACCATATGAACGGAGGACGGAGGATTGCCATGGGTTCAAAGCAGGTGCGGAAGGTCCGAGTGGCGTTCGTCTGCACGCACAACGCGTGCCGGAGCCAGATGGCGGAGGCGATCGCGCGCGAGCTGGCGGGCGCCTCGATTGAGCCGTGCTCGGCGGGGACCCACCCTGCGGAGCGCGTCAACGCCGATGCGATACGGGTGCTCCAGCGCCGCTACGGCATCGACGCCACCGGCCTGCACCCGAAGGCGCTGACCGGGATCGAGCAGGTCGACGTGGTCGTCACCATGGGATGCGGCGTGCGATGCCCCGCGCTGCCCTGCGCCTACCGGGAGGATTGGGGGCTCGAGGACCCCACGGGCAAGGGCGATGATGCGTTCGAGGCGTGCGCGCGTGCGATCGAGGAGAGGATCCGCGACCTTGTGCGGAGGATCGACCGCGCCGAGATCCCCGGGGTTTCCGCTCCCCTGAGCGCCGAGGTCATGCGCGCGCTCGCTGATGAGAACCGCCTCGCGATCATAGGGGCGCTGGCCGACGACGGCGAGCTGTGCGCATGCAAGATCCTCGAACGGCTCGACATCGGCCAATCGACGCTCTCCCACCACATGAAGATCCTCGTGGACTGCGGCCTCGTCTCCGCACGAAAGGACGGCCGCTGGATGCACTACCGCCTGGATAGGCGCAGGCTGGCAACCGTCGGCGCCGCAATCGCCGCGTTGGCGGGCGACGAGGGGTAACGGGAACGGAGGGAGATGATTCTGCAGGGGTGATGAGGGAGCACCCGCTGGCAACGAGTTCCAAGCGCAAGTTCATGCGACAGAAGCGCTTCGGAACCTCCAACGTGCACCACACCCGCATCGAGAACGCGCTCTTGGGGCACTGCTGGGACTGACTGCTGGAGCGGTTCCGGAAGTCTCGCAGCTTCAAGCGGGGGTGCCATGCCGAGACGCAGGCTAAGACGCCCCTGGCGGCTGGTGAGGGCGGGCGCCCCTGCCCATGTCTCAACGTCTTGACGGGGATGAGACGCAGAAGATTCTCACGCGTGGGCGGTGGAGATACGGGCGAGCCGGATCCATTGCTCGCTCACCGTGCAGACGGTGTGCCCGAGCTGCGGGGCGGTGGGCGTGAAGATCAACCGTCAGACGGGCATGTGCCGCCGGTGCACCGAGGAATACCACCTAGAGCAGGAACGGGCGTTCAACGAACAGCTTGAGCGCGAGCGGGCGGCGTGCGAGGAGTCCACCGAACTCGCCGACGTTAGGCGTGAGTGGGACAAGATGCGGTAGCGGAACTCTCACCTGTGCGGGAAGTACGGGCTCAAGGGGAAGCGGAAGCGAGTCTAGAAATGGTGGCGGTGTCCGGAGTCTAACCGGAATGGCATCGGCCCTGTAAGCCCATGGTGAATGCTACGACCACCGCCGCCTAGCCATGTCGCCACCAACGCAAAAAAGTCTGGGAGAACAGAGACAACCCTGCTCATAAGTCCACCTCCTTGAACGAGTTCAAAAAGGTAGAGGCCGAACTCCACCATGGCGCCAACAAGCAATAAGCAAGTTCATTTTACTGCGCCGCACTTGTGACGGCATCTGAGAATCCACCGTGAAGGAATCTATGACGCTCACGGGGGCGATGGGCTTGGCGAGGCGGGCGAAGCTGACGCAGGAGATGGTCGACGAGGCGATCCGCCTCAAGGCGGACGGGCTCTCGAACGGCGACATCATCTGCGCGCTGGGCATTCATGAATCAACGTTCTACCGCTGAATCGGGGAGCCGAAGACGAAGCTGCAGCGCGAGTTAAGCGAGGGACTAAAAAAGGAGGAGTCGGCGTTTAAGCGGACGCTGCTCACGACCATCCGCGCGGC
The DNA here is from genome assembly GCF_027669965.1 of Candidatus Collinsella stercoripullorum. NCBI lineage: Bacteria > Bacillati > Actinomycetota > Coriobacteriia > Coriobacteriales > Coriobacteriaceae > Collinsella > Candidatus Collinsella stercoripullorum. The sequence continues at coordinate 2,330 of NZ_JAQECM010000076.1, forward strand.
TGCGCTCGCGCGCAACCAGTACTGGACGGCGGCGGCGTGGCTGCTCGAGCGCAAGTACCCCGACGAGTTCGGCAAGGCCGAGCGCCAGCGCGACGACGCGAAGGCGGACGCCGCGCCCAGGATCGTGCTCGGCGTGGTGACGCAGCCGGTGCAGGAGAAGCTGCCGGGATTCGACCAGACGGCGGAGGGGCGCTCCGATGGTTGACGCCTCCTCGCTCGTCATCCCGCGCTTCCACGACGTGCTGGGCGACGTGATGGCCCACGGGCACACGCACTACTGGCTGCACGGCGGGCGCGGATCCACGAAGTCGAGCTTCATCAGCGTGTGCATCGTGCTGCTCCTCCTGGCGCACCCGGAGGCGAACGCGGTGGTGGTGCGCAGGTTCTCGAACACGCTGCGCGACTCCGTGTTCTCGCAGATGACGTGGGCGATCGCGGCGCTGGGGCTCGACGCGTGGTTCCGGGCGCGCATCTCGCCGATGGAGCTGACGTACCTGCCCACGGGGCAGCGCATCGTGTTCCGGGGCGCGGACGACCCGCTGAAGCTCAAGGGCGTGAAGTTCGCGCGCGGCTACGCGGCGGTGGTGTGGTTCGAGGAGCTCGACCAGTTCGACGGCATCGACGCGGTGCGGAGCATCCTGAACTCGCTGCGCCGAGGCGGCGACGACTTCTGGATCTTCTACAGCTACAACCCGCCGCGCACGCTCTGGAGCTGGGTGAACCGCGAGGAGCTGGAGCGGGAGCGGCGAGCGGACACGCTGGTGCGGCGGAGCTCGTATCTCGACGTAATCGAGAGCCACCCCGAGTGGCTGGGCGCTCCGTTCGTTGAGGAGGCGGAGTACCTGCGCAGCGTCGACGAGCGGGCGTGGAGGAGCGAGTACCTGGGCGAGGTCACGGGCACGGGCGGCTCGGTGTTCGACAACGTCGTCTCCGTGCGCCTGTCCGACGCGCGGGTGCGGGGCTTCGCGCGCACGCGATGCGGGGTGGACTGGGGCTGGTTCCCCGACCCGTGGCGGTTCGTGCGCTGCGGGTGGGAGCCTGGCGAGCGGCGGCTCACGATCTTCGGCGAGCTGTCGGCGAACAGGAAGACGCCCGCCGAGACGGCCGAGCTGGTGCGCGGGGCGCTCACCTATGCGGACGGGCCCGGCGAGGACGCCTACCTCCACGACGAGCTGATCTGGTGCGACGACACGCCCGACGGCAAGCAGAGCATGGCGGTGTGGCGGCGCGAGGTGGGGCTGCGCGTGCGGCCGGCGAGGAAGAGCAACATGCGGCGGCTCTCCTACGAGTGGCTTGCGGGGCTGCGGGAGATCGTGATCGACCCGGAGCGGGTGCCCCTGGCCTACGAGGAGTTCACCCTCAAGGAGTACGACCGCGACCGCGACGGGACGTGGCTCGACGACATCCCGGATGGCAACGACCACTCGATTGATGCGGTGCGCTACGCGATGATGGACGACGTGCTGAGGGGCTAGGCCATCTTCGCGAGCGTTCTTCTCGCCATGTCCTTGATCTGCTCTGGGGAGAGGCCGAGAGAGTTGTGCGCGAGCCTCTTCGGGTTCATGTCGAGCACCATACGGAGCCACTCGGCGTGGCGTTCCGTGGAGCTGGCATAGGAGCTCATGCGGGGCTGGAGCGTCTTTGCGTTCTGCCAGTTGAGGTGGCTTGCGTCCACGTGATCGTGGTAGGCGCGCGAGACGAACCAGGATGCCCCCATCGTGCGAAGCTTCTTCTCGTCCGGCGAGTCCGCGACCTTGGTTTTCTTCGCTGCTGGTGCGGTCGTGGGGCGGGGCTCCGGGCCCCGGGCGGGCTTCGTCGTGGCGGCTGCCTGCCCCATCGTGGAAAGTGCTCCTCTCGCAAGATCCTTCACCTCCTCGCCAGTGAGGTCGAGGTCGTTCTTGGCGAGCAGGATGGGGTTCATGTCAAGGATGGCGCGGAGCCACTCGGCATGGTGCTCGGTGGAGTTGGCGTAGGCGCTCATGCGCGACTGGAGGGTGCTGGCACCCTGCCAGTTGAGGTGGCTTCGATCAACGCGATCGTGGTAGGCGCGCGAGGCGAACCAGGAGGCTCCCATGGTGCGGAACTTCGCGGAATCAGGGCCCTCTGTCTGCATCGACATCTTTCTCTCCATTCCTCGGCTCTTCCGGTGAAGCTAACGCTAGCACGCAGCCTGCAGTAAGTGAAACATCCTTAAGGGTTGGATGCGGATGCACGTTTTAGCAGGTAGAACGCCTGTAATTGAATGTGTGCGATTTGTGGACGGGCTCGATTGTTATCTCCGCCCTTCTCGCCTAATTAAGCCAGCGAATTCAGTTGGGTACTGAATTTCGGACGGTTCTTCTCGCCGGGCGCTCTTGTTCTTTGCGCTTGTGACGGGCGCTTGTAATGGAGGCGTTCGGACGAAGAGAGGACTGGCATGGGAGTGAACGAGGTCGAGTTCTGGGTGCCGGAGTGCGTGAGGGCGTGGCTGGGGTCGCTGGGGTTTCGGCTGCCGCTGGGGGACATGGAGCCGTGGATCCGGTCGTGGGACCGGTGGATGCGGGCGCTCGGGGACTTCTATGACTATCGCGATACTGATGGCGTGGGGCGGGTGTACGAGGTGCACCGCAGGAGCATCCACCCGGCGATGCGGGTGTGCCGGGAGTGGGGCTCGCTGCTCCTCAACGACAGGGCGCAGGTGGCGTGCGAGGCGCAGGAGTGCACGGACTGGCTCGCGGCGTGGATGGCTCGGACGGGGTTTCTCGCCAGCGCGCAGGAGTGCGTGGTGCGGGCGTTCGGCCTGGGGACCGGGGCGTTCGCCCTGTGGGTGGACGCGGGGTCTCGCGAAGTGCGCGTGCGGCGCTACGACGCGCGGATGGTGGTGCCGCTCACGTGGGACGAGGAGGGCGTCACCGAGTGCGCGTTCGTGACGCGGGCGTTCTTGAGGGGACGTGCCGTCGACCAGGTTCAGCTGCACCTGAAGGGTGCTGCCGACGCGTTCTTCTCGCCAAGCGAATCATCCGGAGGGGCTTCGGCGGCGGGACCTTCTCGCCTGACTGACGATGAAAGCGAGGACACGTATCGGATCGTCACGGCGTGCTTCGACCGGGACGGCAACCGCGTCGAGCCGGAGGGCGTGTGCCCGGTGTACGACACGGGCTCGGTATGGCCGACCTTCTCGATAGTCAAGCCCGCCATAGACAACACGCGCGTGGACATGTCGCCGTACGGGCAGTCGGTGTTCGCGGACGCGGTTGATGCCATTCAAGCCGTCGACCTCTGCTACGACGCGATGATGTCGGAGATCGACAACGGGAAGATGCGCGTGTTCCTCTCGGACGTGATGTTCGACGTCGAGCGCGACGGCAAGGGCGGGCGCGTCTCCATCCCCTTCGGGCGGCAAGACTGCACCGTGTTCAGGAAGGTCATGTCGACCGAGGACACGATCCACGAGTTCGCTCCGACGCTGCGCACCGAGGCGCAGGCGCGGGCGTTCAGTGTCGCGCTGCAGACGCTCGGCGACCTCTGCGGGTTCGGCATCAACTACTTCGACCTGGAGAACGTCGGGTACGTGAAGACGGCCACGGAGGTGTCGGCCGACAACTCGGCGCTGATGCGCAACATCAGGAGACACGAGCGTGCGCTCGAGGGCGCGATTGCGGGGATCTGCCGGGCGCTCATGGCGGCTGAGCGCAGGCTCGGCGTGGGGCTGCCCGACGAGGGGCTCGTGCGCGTGACGTTCGACGACAGCATCATCACGGACACGGCGGCGGAGAAGCGCCAGGACATGGAAGAGGTGGCGGCGGGGCTTCTGGAGCCATGGGAGTACCGCGCCAAGTGGCGCGGCGAGGACGAGGCGACGGCCCGCAGGGGCGCCGCCCGGTCGGGCACCGGCGACGCCGGGCGCGGGCGAGCCGGATCTGCCAGCGCCGGGACCGACGGCGCGGA
>NZ_JAQECM010000077.1:0-5857 GCF_027669965.1 Candidatus Collinsella stercoripullorum
AGGGGCTCCGGTCCCCGGCGGCGTCCCGATGCGCCTCCACGCGCCGCGCCCCCGCGGCCTGCTCAGGGGGAGGCGCGCCCTGCTCGCCGGCGCCCTCGTCGCCCTCGCCGTCCTCGTCGCCGCGGTCGTCGCCGGCGCCCTGTCGGCCGAGCGCGCTTCGGCGACCGATTTCACCTCGACCAACCTCGCCCCGTGCCTCGAGCACCCCTTCGGGACGGACTGGATGGGCCGCGACATGCTCGCGCGCACGCTCGCCGGGCTCTCGACGTCCGTCGTCGTCGGCGCCGTCTCGGCGGCCGTCTCGTCCGTCATCGCCCTCGTCCTCGCCGCCGCCTCCGCGCTCGGCGGCCCGCGGGTCGACGCGGTCGTCGGATGGCTCATCGACCTCATCATGGGCGTGCCGCACATCGTGCTGCTGATCCTGGTGAGCTACGCCCTCGGGCGCGGAGCGGCGGGCGTCTGCGTCGGCGTGGCGCTCACGCACTGGCCGAGCCTCACCCGTGTGCTGCGCGCCGAGATCATGCAGCTGCGGGCGCAGCCCTTCATGGCGTGCTCGCGGGCGCTCGGGGTGTCTCGGGTGCGGCTCGCGCTCACCCATGCGCTTCCCTGCGTGCTCCCGCAGTACCTCGTCGGGCTCGTCCTGCTGTTCCCCCATGCCATCCTGCACGAGGCCTCCATCACCTTCCTGGGCTTCGGGCTTTCCCCCGAGCAGCCCGCGATCGGCGTCATCCTGTCCGAGGCGATGGGCTACCTCACCTCCGGCGCCTGGTGGCTCGCAGTGTTCCCGGGTGCGGCCCTGCTGGCCGTCGTGCTCATGTTCGACCGGGTCGGCTCCGCGCTGCGCAGGCTCCTGTCCGTCGAGGGGGTGCAGGCATGATGCGTGACGACACCGCCGGGCGTCCGGTGGGCCATCGCGACGGGGAGTTCCACCATCGCCACAGCCATGCCGGCGCCTCGAGGCATCCGGGCGGCAGCCACCTGCTCTTCGTCGACGGGCTGTCCGTCTCCTTCGACCTCTACGACCCCGACGCCCCGTATTTCAGCGCGCCGCGCCGTCGCGTCGAGGTCCTGAGGGACCTCACGCTGTCGGTGCACGCGGGCGAGGTGCTCGCGGTGGTGGGGGCGAGCGGTTCGGGCAAGACGGTGCTCGCGGATGCGCTGCTCGGGATCTTCGAGCCCAACGCGCTCGTGACCGGTCGCATCTGGTTCGACGGCTCCCCGCAGGACGCGGCGGGGCTCGCCCGCCTCCGCGGGCGCGGGATCTCCCTGGTCCCCCAGAGCGTGACGCACCTGGACCCGCTCATGCGCGTGGGCGCGCAGGTCGTCGGGGGGCACCCCCGGGCGGAGCGGGAGCGCCGGCGCGCCCGCATGCGCGAGCTGTTCGCGGCGTACGGCCTGCCCGCGTCCGTCGAGCGGATGTACCCCCACGAGCTGTCCGGGGGCATGGCGCGCCGCGTGCTGCTGACCTGCGCGCTGGTCGATGCGCCGCGCCTGATCGTGGCGGACGAGCCGACGCCCGGGCTGGACATGGACCTCGCCGTGCGCGCCGTGGGCGACCTGCGGTCCTTCGCCGACGGGGGCGGGGGCGTGCTGCTCATCACGCACGACCTCGAGCTGGCCCTGCGCGCGGCGGACCGGGTGGCGGTCTTTCGCGACGGCACCGTGGTGGAGGAGGCCGCCGCCTCGAGCTTCGCCGCGCCGGGGCTTCTGCGCGACCCGTTCTCGCGGGCGCTGTGGTACGCGATGCCGAGGCACGGTATGGATGCGGCCGCGGCAGAGGCGGTGCTCGACGGCGGGGGCTTCGCGGCCGGGGCGGCGCATACGGGCGTCGGCCCGTCCGGGACGGCGCGCGACGGCGGCGACCGCGCGGCCGGGGCGGCGTGCGCGGATGACGACCGCTCCCCGGGGCCCGCGGCCCCCGTCCCGATGCGGGGCGGGATCGCGGACGGCCCGGCGGCATCGGGACTGAACGGAAGCGAGGCGATGGGCGATGGCCCTCGAGGCGCGTGACATAACCTTCGGGTACGCGGGGGCCGCCCCGCTGTACCGCGGGCTCTCGCTCGCTGTCGAGGCGGGGGAGCGGGTGGCGCTGCGGGCGCCGTCGGGCGCGGGGAAGACGACCCTGTGCCGGCTGCTCGCGGGGTACCTCGCGCCGCAGGGGGGCTCGGTCTCGGTCGACGGCGCCTCGATGACGGGTCGCGATCGTCGTGCAGGCACCGGGGGCGCGGACCGCGCGGGCGTCGGGGCGGCGCGTGCCGTGCAGCTCATCTGGCAGCATCCCGAGCAGGCTTTCGACCCGCGGATGCGGATGGGGAGGTCGCTCGCGGAGGGCGCCGCGGACCTTCCGCGCGCAGCGGCTCTGGAACGCGCGCGCGGCGAGGGGCTGATCGAGGCGTTCGGCATCCGCGACGAATGGCTGTCGAGGCTCCCGCACGAGCTCTCGGGCGGGGAGCTCATGCGGTTCTGCATCGTGCGGGCCCTGCTGGCGCATCCCGCCTACCTCATCTGCGACGAGATGAGCGCCATGCTCGATGCGCTCACGCAGGCCCAGGTGTGGCGTGCGGTGCTCGAGATCGCGGGGGAGCGGGGGATGGGGCTCATGGTCGTCTCGCACGACCCGGCGCTCGTCGCGCAGGTGGCGACGCGCGAGGTCGTTCTTCCGCGGTCGCCCCGCGCCTGAGTGCGGCGCGTCGGGGCGGGACCTCCCCGCGCACCGGGAGAGGCTGTGCGCCGTCTCAGACGCATCGATTCCGAGGCCATTCGGTGTACGGCAAACTTTTTCAAAAAAGTGCTTGCGCAGTCGGATGGGGTGCCGTAATATACTTTCTTGCGCGAAGCGGCAACGCGAGCACGGATGCACCATTGGGATGTCGTCTAATGGCAGGACAGCGGATTCTGGTTCCGTCAATGGGGGTTCGACTCCCTCCATCCCAGCCATCCTTCATATGGCCCGTTCGTCTAGCGGTTCAGGACGCCGCCCTCTCAAGGCGGAGATCACCAGTTCGAATCTGGTACGGGCTACCAAATGTTCAACCCGGGTCGCAAGGCCCGGGTTTTTGTTTTCTCATACATATTGGCAGATCGCTGCGGTGGGGGATCGGAATGCCGATCTCGACGAGCGATGCGGCCTGCAGCTCGTCATTCTGCCGCCCTAGCAGGTGCGACGGCCCCGTTCGGATGCGCGGATGGGTGCGACGGCCCCGTGCCATACCCTTCTGGTTGGACTAGGACCGGTGTTCTATTGAGACATGCTTTTCGTTCTAAAACCTCATGTTTCGTCCTATAACCCACTCTTTGTCCTATGGACCTGGTTTGATGGTGGCGAGCCGTGTCCGCCTTGGCAGGATTGCGATATTGTGTGGATCTTTCAGAACCCGTCACTATGCCGGTGGTGGCGAAGGCGATTACCTGGGGAAATGCTGAGCGATTGACCGTGTCTTCGTCGGTGCTGGCGGCACTTCCGAAAAGATGCACCCAATATCGCAATACTGCCAAGGCAGACAAGTTGACCCGCCTCTCTCCGTCAGATGCGGGGATGGAAAACCTGCAGGTAGAGCGGCTTCGAGTCCGGAACGCCCTCGGTTGGCGTCCGGTGGTGAGGCGTATCGGGAGCGTGCGTCCGCCCCGTCCCGGTCCATTCGCTGATCCGCGGGAGCGGGACGGGGCGTTTCCCCTTCGGCATCGAAGCAATCCGGTGCTTCAGCTTCGCGTGGGGACGGGCCTCCGGCCGGCTTTGAGTGGGGGATCAGGGCGGTCGGCTTCGCGTGGGGGATGGGGCATCCGGCCGACTTTGAGTGGGGAAGGGATCGGGGCGGTCGGCCGACTTCTGGTGGGGGGGGGTTGGGGTGGCAGACTTCGGGTGGGGACCTGGGTGGTCGACCGGCTTCGGGTGGGGGTCGGCCGGCGACCGCTCGGGGTCGGCACCGTCGTATTGCCTGGATGCGGGTCGAAACAAAGGAGCCGGCCCTTAAGCCGGCTCAAACGGTAACGGGCGGATGGCTTCACATGAAAAACCCGGGTATTGCGACCCGGGTTGAACATTTGGTAGCCCGTACCAGATTCGAACTGGTGATCTCCGCCTTGAGAGGGCGGCGTCCTGAACCGCTAGACGAACGGGCCGTATGTGGTGCGCGCTTGCGCAGGAAGGATATTACGGGAACTGGCACGGGTGCGCAAGGGGGATTCGTAAGAAAGTCGAACTTGTGGATGACCTGTGGAGGGGCGCTGGATCGGAGCGGGCTGGCGCGTGGGCCGGCGGACGGGACAGGCTTGCGAGCGGGCTGTCGGACGGGGCTCGTGAGGTGGGTTGTCGGTCGGGGCGGGTTGGCGGGGCGGGTTCCCGGTTGGGGTGGACTTGTGCGTGGGTCCCCGGTCGGGACGGGCATGCAAGAGGGTCCCCTGACGGGACGGACTGGCGCGTGGGCTGTCGGTCGGAACGGGTCGGCAGGGCGGGCGGCCATATCGTCCCGGATCACGGAGGCTGCGCCCGCGCCCGGGTCTCCAGCCTGTGCGCACCGCACGGGCTCACGCAGCCGCTCTGTATTTCCTACGCATGGCCCGCCGGCGCGGGACCTCGTTTCGGTCAGCCGTACAATAGAACCTCAAACGCAACGCGCCGGACCCCCGGCGTCTTCCCATACCGAGGTGATCCATGAACAGCTCCACCCATACCGTCCCCAAGCCCAAGGTCGCCGCGGAGGCGTCCGGCGGGGACGACCACCGGGGTGCGCGCCGCGGGGCGATCTTCATCGGGTTCGTCCTCGTCGTCTACGTCGTCTACCTCGTGGTGACCGGCCAGGTCGCGCAGTTCTGGGAGGCCATGGGCAGCGTCCAGCCCGGGTGGCTCTTCGTCGCCTGCGTCTCCATGCTGCTCTACCTGGTCTTCGGCATCCTCGCCTACGCCATCGCCGTCTGGCTCGATCCGGCGTCCCCCGTCGGCATCCGCGATCTCATTTCCGTCGAGGCGAGCGGCATCTTCTTCGGCAACCTCACGCCGATGCAGATGGGCTCCACGCCCGCGCAGATCTACCGCCTCACGAAGGCGGGGCAGAACGTGGGCGAGGCCGGCGCGATCCAGTTCACGCGCTTCATCGTCTACCAGTTCGGCCTCGTGGCGTGGTGCGCGATCCTGCTGATCGCCCGCATGCCCTTCTTCACGGCTCAGTACGGCGACATCACCCTCATCAGCGTGTTCAGCTTCGGCGGCCATGTGTGCATCCTGCTCGCCATCTTCGCCATCGCGCTCATGCCCCGCATGGTGGTGCGCGTCGCCCACTGGCTGATCTCGGTGCTCTCCCGCGTCGGGGTCGCCCGGGACCGCTGCGAGGGATGGAACGCCTTCATCGACGAGGAGATCTGGTCGTTCTCCGACAAGTTCAAGCTCGCGGCGGGCCATCTGAGCTCCATGGGGCTCACCGTGGTGATCACCATGCTGCAGCTCGCCTTCTTCTACCTCGTCCCGTACTTCCTCATGCTGTCCTTCGGCCATCACGACGTCGACTTCTTCTCCGTGATGGCCGCCTCCGCGTTCGTGCAGCTGCTGTCCTCCGCCGTGCCGCTGCCGGGCGGCACGGGCGGGGCGGAAGGCGGGTTCGCGCTGTTCCTCGGCCATTTCTACGGCAGCGCCGCCACCGCGGGCTACCTGCTGTGGCGCCTCATCACCTTCATCGCCCCCACGATCCTGGCGGCGCCGCTCCTCGGCCTCAAGAGCTCCCACAGCGCGAGCATCCACGACCGATGGGACCGTGCGATCTCCCGTATGGGCAGGCGCCGCACGGCGGGGGGCGCCTCGGCTGCCGCCGCGGTGGCGTCCGCGACCGAGACGGCCGCCGTCGAGCGCGCGGAGGCCGCGGCCTCG
>NZ_JAQECM010000078.1:0-424 GCF_027669965.1 Candidatus Collinsella stercoripullorum
CCCCCGTCGCGCGCCGTCCCGGACGCGGCGGCGCCTTCCGGCTCCCGCGCGCGGCGCGCACGCGCGGCCCAGCGGCCCGCAGCCGGCCAGCTCGCCCTCATGGCGGCGAGCGCGAGGCGCTCGAACGTCCACGCCACGAGCACGACCACGATGGTCCACGCGAACAGGTCCGCCGTCTCGAGCAGGAGCTTCGCCTGGTAGATGCTGTTCCCGATCGAGCCCTCGGGCGAGCCGATGAGCTCCGCCGCCACGCCGGCCTTCCAGCTCATGCCCAAGACGGTCTCGCTCGCCGAGCTCAGGTAGGGCAGCACGCCCGGCCACACGAGCGCGCCCAGCCGCTGGCGCCCGCCCGCCCCCAGCACCCAGAACAGCTCACGCCGTCCCGCATCGAGGGTGTCGAGCGCCTTGAGGACCGGGAAGTACA
>NZ_JAQECM010000078.1:434-5668 GCF_027669965.1 Candidatus Collinsella stercoripullorum
CAGGACCATGAGGAGAACGGCGATGAAGCTCACGTTGCGCGAGCCGAACCAGATGAGCAGCACCACGGTCACGCAGGCGACGGGCGTGCCCTTGATCGCCGAGAGGGCCGGGGCGAGCAGCCCGCGCACGACGCGCACGCGCCGCGCTGCCGCGGCGAGGGCGATCGCCGCGGCGTAGCCGGTGAGCGCGCCGCCCGCGATGCGCGCGAACGAGAACCCGACCCTGCCCCAGAAGCCGGGGTCGGGGAGGAGGCGCAGCAGCGCCGCGGCGGTGTCGATCGGACCGGCGAGGATGAAGGGGCTGTCCAGCGCCATGCTGACGAGCTGCCACAGCGCCAGCCAGAACGCGGCTCCGAGCGCCCCGACGAGGGCCCGCCGCATCGCGACGGGGCGCCGGGGTCCCCCGAAGCCCGCGGCCGCCGGGCCGGCGCCCCGGGTGCGTCCGAGGCCGGGGCGCATGTCCTCGCGGTCCGTCAACGGATGCCCTTACAGGTCGACGGAGTAGTAGAAGTCCGTCTCCGGCAGCGCGCCGCCCACGGAGGAGGGGTCCGCGTCGAACAGCACGCCGAGGTACCCGGAGAGCGCCTCGGTCATCTCCTCGCCGGCGATGCACACGAGGTGGCAGTCGGGGATGGCCGCAGCGGCGACGGCCTCCGACTCGATGATCCCCGCCTCCACCACGAGGGGCGCGGCGGCCTCGGGGTCGGCGTTCACGGTCTCCACGGATGCGGCCTGGGCGATGAGAAACTCCTCGACCGCGGCGGGGTGGGCGTCGGCGAACTCGCGGCGCACCACCGTCACGCCGGTCACCATCTGGCTGCCGGTGTCGCCGGCGTACTCGTTCCACACGTCCGTGAGGTCGACGGGGGCGGACAGGGCGTCGTTCTTCGCCAGGGCGGCGGTCACGAAGGGCTGGGGCAGCACGCCCACGGCGGACGGGTCGGCGGCGAGCACGCTCACGACCTCGGCGGCCTCGCTCTTGAACTCGAGCGTCACGGAATCGGCGATGCCGGCGCAGTCCATCAGGTAGCGCATGCAGTACTCGGGGGTGGTCCCCTGGCCGGTGAGGTAGACGGTGCGCCCGGCGATGTCGCCGAAGGAGGCGACGGCGGCGTCGCCGGTCACCACGGACAGCACGCCGAGCGTATTGACGTCCAGGCACGTCACGCCGCCCTCGGTGCGGTTGTACAGCACGCTCGCGGCGTTGGCGGGGATGAGCGCGACGTCGATGCCGCCCTGGATGACCTGGGGCAGGATCTCGTCCGCCGCGGTGTAGACGTTGAAGGTGTAGTCGTTGTCGAAGGTGCCCTCGCCGCTGTTCACGAGGTCCATGAACGAGACCAGGCCGATCGAGGTGGGGCCGGACAGGGACGCCACGCGGACCTCGACGGGCTCCGGGGCCTCGGCGGACCCGGCGTCGATCGAGCCCGCCGCCTGGGAGCCCGGATCGGTGGACGCGTCGGTGCAGCCGGCGAGCGCGCCGGCGAGCGCGGTCGCGCCCGCGCAGGCCAGAAGGGAGCGGCGCGAGAGCTGCGTGCCGGCGATATCGGTGAGGATGCTCATGATGGAAACCTCCGTCTCGGGGTCGGAATACCCAGTCAGTATAGGCTTACTCGCCCGGGCGCGTGCATCTCGCCTGTACTAAATCTCGCCGAGGGGACCAAAGTGCGTACAAATCGACGAGTTCGCATATAAAATGGATACGCCTGAACAACGTCCGAGAGGGGACCTGGAATATGAGCAACACCATGCGCGGGGTCTACACGAACCTCACCAAGATCCGCCGCACCGTGTTCAAGGAGGTCGCACGCATCGCCTATCAGGGCGGCGTCGACGTCGACGGCGACGGGGTTATCGACACCGACCAGTACGGCTGGGTAGACCAGCTGCCCTACGAGATCATTCCCGGCGACGTCGCCACCTACCGCGAGAGCGTCTTCATCGAGCGCGCCGTGGTGGGCGAGCGTATCCGCCTGGCGATGGGCCTGCCTCTGCAGGGCGTGGACAAGCCCGCGATGCTGTCCGAGGGCGTGGCCGAGGCCGCCAAGCCCGAGACCTACTACGAGCCGCCCCTGATCAACGTCATCAACTTCGCGTGCAACGCCTGCGAGGACAACGTATACCGCGTGAGCGATGCCTGCCAGGGCTGCATGGCGCATCCCTGCCGCGAGATCTGCCCCAAGGGCGCCATCTCCTTCGTGGACGGCAAGGCCCACATCGATCAGGAGAAGTGCATCAAGTGCGGCCGCTGCGCGAGCGTCTGCCCCTACTCTGCCATCCACCACTACGAGCGCCCCTGCGCCGCCGCCTGCGGCATGAACGCCATCGGCTCCGATGAGCAGGGCCGCGCCAAGATCGACTACGACAAGTGTGTCTCCTGCGGCCAGTGCCTCGTCAACTGCCCGTTCGGCGCCATCGCGGACAAGAGCCAGATCTTCCAGGTCATCCAGGCCGTCCGCGCCGGCAAGGAGGTCATCGCGGAGGTCGCGCCCGCGTTCGTCGGCCAGTTCGGCGGCAAGGGCAACGTCGACAAGCTGCGCCAGGCCTTCAAGGAGCTCGGCTTCTCCGGCATGGAGGAGGTCGCCCTCGGCGCCGACCTCTGCGCCGTCCAGGAGGCGGGGGACTTCCTGGAGGAGGTGCCCGAGAAGATCCCGTTCATGGGCACCTCGTGCTGCCCGGCCTGGTCGGTCATGGCCAAGAAGGAGTTCCCGGAGCACGCCGACTGCATCTCCATGGCCCTGACGCCCATGACGCTGACCGCGCGCCTGATCCGCAAGCAGCACCCCGACGCCAAGATCGTGTTCGTCGGCCCCTGCTCGGCCAAGAAGCTCGAGGCCCAGCGCCGCTCCGTCAAGTCCGAGGTCGACTTCGTGCTCACCTTCGAGGAGATGGCGGGCATGATGGAGGCCAAGGGCATCGACTACACCAAGCTCGCGGGCGAGGGCTCGAGCGACTTCGAGGTCGCGTCCACCGACGGGCGCAACTTCGCCGTCGCCGGCGGCGTCGCCAACGCCGTGGTGAACGCCATCCACCGCGACGACCCCTCGCGCATCGTCAAGATCGCCAACGCCGAGGGCCTCGACAACTGCCGCAAGATGCTCAAGGACGCCATCAAGGGCAAGTACGACGGCTACCTGCTCGAGGGCATGGCGTGCCCGGGCGGCTGCGTGGCCGGCGCCGGCACCCTGCAGGCGATCAACAAGACGGCCGCCATGGTGAAGGCCTACGCCAAGAAGTCCGCCCAGCGCAACGCGCCGGACAACGCCTACATCGACTGGATTCCCGAGCTCGAGCGGATGGACGGCCCCGTCGACGCGGTGGCCGAGTCCAGCGAGGCGCTGAAGCCGCAGGGCGACGCCGAGTAGCGGGCGCGGTCCTGCGGCCCCGGCCGGTTGCGCGCTCCGTCATATCGATCGAAGAGAAGGGGCGGGCCCTCGGGTCCGCCCCTTCCGTGTCCGAAGGCGGCCCGGGGCCCCGGAACCGCACGGCGGCCTCCGGACCGCGGCGTCCTCCATGCACCCCGGGCGCGGCGTAGGGTGCGTGGGGCGCACGGCAGCGGCCGCCGTTCCCGAGCCCCCGGCGCGCTCCGGGACCCGCGGCCGCCCCTAGATGGTGAACTCCGCGAACGGCGCGTCGGGCCCCGGTGCTCCGCCGGCGCCTCCCGTCCCGGGCGCGCCCGCGCCGACCGCCCCCTCGTCGCGCAGGAGCGCCGCGATATCGAGGTCGGGGTTCTGGCAGGCGATGTCGAGCAGCTCGATGAAGTCGCGGATCACCTCGCGCGGCGTGAGATGGCTGTCGGAGCCCACGCGTCCGAACTCGATTTGGAGGAAGGACGCCAGGTCCTCGTCGGTGACGCCGAGCTCGTAGCCGAAGTACCCGGCGTGGATCTGGGCGAGCTTCTCGATGAGGACGAGCAGCTCCTCGTAGGTGAGCGGGTGCAGCCTGATGATGGGCGCGAGCATGTCGCGCATGTCCTCCCGGGCGAAGCGCCCCTGGGTGAGGCGGCTGCGCAGCGCCTCGTAGGAGAAGACGCCGCGGCGGCGGTCCTCGATGGAGGTCGGGGTGCCGCCCATGATGATCCCCAGGTGCCGCGCCTTGCCCTGCAGGGTGTCGTTGTACATCGTGAGGATCTTCTCGTAGTTGTACTGGCGCGTGACGGCGTTGGGGATCTTGTACAGGTTCACGAGCTCGTCGATGAGCACGAGCAGGCCGCGGTACCCGGCGCGGGTGAGGAATGCCGCGAGCAGCTTCACGTAGTCGTACCAGTCGTCGTCGGTGATGATGGTGGACACGCCGAGCTCGCCGCGGGCCTCGGTCTTGGTGCGGAACTCCCCGCGCAGCCAGCGCATCACGGCGGACTTGGCCTCGTCGTCCCCCTCGGAGGCGGCGCGGTGGTAGCGCATGAGCATCCGGGCGAAGTCGAAGCCGTGGACGAGCTCCTCGAGCGGCTCCACGCTCGCGCGGGCGCGCTCCGCGGCATCCGCGCCCCCTTCGCCGCAGGCGGCGACCCAGCGGTCGAGCACGAGCCCGAGCGCCCCGCCCTCGGGGCGCGTCTTGGTCGAGAGGTTGCGCACCAGCTCGCGGTAGGTGGCGAGTCCCTGGCCCTGCCCGCCCTGCAGGCGCCGCTCGGGCGAGAGGTCCGCGTCGGCCACGATGAAGTTCTCGCCCATGGCGTGCGTGCGGATGGTCTGCAGAAGGAAGCTCTTGCCGGCGCCGTAGCGCCCGACGAGGAAGCGGAACGACGCCCCTCCGTCGGCGATGAGGTCGAGGTCGGTGAGCAGGGCGCGGATCTCCACCTCGCGCCCGACCGTGATGTAGGGCAGGCCGATGCGCGGCACGACGCCGCCTTTGAGCGAGTTCAGGATGACGGCGGCGACGCGCTTGGGGACGCGCGGCGCGGCGGCGGTGTCACTCATGGGCAAGCAGCTCCTCAACGTCTTCTCGGTAGTCCTCCACGAGCTCGGGACCGGCTGCCCCGAACTCCACGACGGTATCGCCTATCAGGTCGAACAGGGCCTCGTTCACGGCGTCGGCGATCAGGTCCGCGGATGCGCCCCCCGCCGCCTGCGCGAGCCCCGCGGCGTCGCCGGCGACTAGCGCGGAGAGGAAGGCGCGCTGCCGCGCGTCGAGCGGTCCTGCCACCGACTCTCCGGCTCCCGCCTGCTCCCGGGCCGTGGGGCCGTCCTCCCGCGCCGGGGCGCCGGCCGCGGGGGCGCGGGCCCCGTCGCCCTCCG
>NZ_JAQECM010000079.1:0-313 GCF_027669965.1 Candidatus Collinsella stercoripullorum
CGCGATGGCGGCGCGCGCGTCGGCGGGGACGAGCGCCAGCGAGGCGAGCAGCGCGCCGACCCACAGGGCCCCGGCGGCGAGGGCGGGGGCCGCGGCGGCGAGGCCCGAGGACGCCTCGTGCATCCGGGTGCTCCTGAACGAGACCGCCGAGGACGCCGCGGCGGCGCGGTCGGCGTACTCGGAGGATGCCGAGGACAGGCTCTCGCCCGCCGACGACACGGTGTCCACGATGCGCGCCGAGCCGTCCTTCAGCTGGAGCGCGCCGTCGCCCAGCGCGCCGGTGGCCTGCGCCATGGCCGACAGCCCCTCGCCC
>NZ_JAQECM010000079.1:323-5513 GCF_027669965.1 Candidatus Collinsella stercoripullorum
CGCCCAGCGCGCCGGCGCCCTGCCCGACGGCGGAAAGCGCGTCGGCGAGCGCGACGCCGCCCGTCGCTATCTGCTCCATACCGGTCGAGAACGGGGCGAGGACGTCCGAGAGCGCGCGGACCCCCGTCGCCAGCCCCGCGGCGCCCGATCCGACGGCGCCGTCGGCGGAGAGCTGGCCGGCGAGCGCCGAGACGCCCGACCCCAGGGCCTCCACCTGGCCGCCGAGCCCATCGAGGCCCTGCTGCACCGCCAGGGCGCGCGCCGCGGCCGAGGCGACCGGCTCGGCGAGGCGCCGGGCGATATCGCACACCTGCCCCGCCTCGTCCGCCGCGTCCGAGCGGGCGACGTCGTAGGCGTCCCGGGCCGCGGCGAGGTCGGAACGGGATGCCTCGGTGCCGGCGAGGGCGTCGGCCGCGTCCCCGGCCATGGCCGCGAGCGACGCCGCCTGCCCGGAGGCGTCCCCCATCCGCTCGACGAGGGCGTCGCGCCGCGCGGAGAGGCCGTCGAGCTCCTCCACGACGGCGGCGAGCTCGGCGGCGTCGACGGGGCCCTCCCCGCCCGCGAGCTCCCTCAGGCGCTCGTCGAGGGCGTCGGCGTCCGCATCGAGGCGCTCGAGCTCCTGCCGGATGCCGGGGTCCCCGTCATCCGCGTTGTCGAGCTCTCCGGCGAGCGAGGTCGCGCGGGCGCTCGCGGACGCGGCCGCATCCCGGGCGCCGTCCACGGCCCCCACGAGCCCCGAGGCGGCGGAGGACATCTCCCCGGCGGCGGTGTCCGCGCGCTGGAGCGCGTCGGCGAGCGAGGCGGCATGGGGCGCCGCCTCGAGCGCGATGCGCCCCGCGTCCGCGAGGTCGGACCCGCTGGCGGCTAGGGCGTCCGAAAGATCTCCGACCGCGGACCCCGCCGCGCTCACCGCCGTGCCCATGCCGTCGAGGGCGGTGGACGCGCCGTCGAGGCCCGCCGCGAGCGCGTCCGCCCCCGTGGCGAGCGGGCCCACGGCCTGCCCGCTCACGGCGGAGAGCCCCTCGGCGAGCGCCGCGGCCCCGGTCCCCAGGCCGCCCACGCCGGAGGCGATGCCGTCGATGCCCGAGGCGAGCGCCGCGGTCCCGGTCGCCGTCTGCCCCAGCCCCGCGGAGACGGCGTCCGCCCCTTGGGCGAGCGCGTCGTATCCCGCATCGAGCATGGCCGTGCCGTCGGCGGTGAGGGTGAGCCGCGACCCGGTGCCGCGCATGTCGCCGAGGACCGACAGCAGGTACTCCTCGCCCAGGTCGGCGCGCAGGCGCGCCTGGACCTGCTTGAGGGCCTCCGACCCGGCCTCGGTGGCCAGCGCGTTCACCCCGCCGTCCGAGACGATCTCAACGGCGGCCCTCACCGGGTCGGCGCCGTCGAGGCTCGCCACGCAGGCGGAGTAGTCCTCGGGGATCTTCAAGACGAGCTCGTAGGTGCCGTCCGCCAGGCCCTGCTCGGCCTCGGACTCGTCCGCGACGGTCCATGCGAGCTCGCCGGATTCGAGCAGCGAGTCGACGAGGTCTTCGCCGCGCGTCCCGTCGTCGAGGTTCACGACGGCGACCGGGATGCGCCCGGTGGAGCCGGAGAGCGCTGGGGCGAGGGCGCCGGCGAGGACCAGGACGATGGCCGCGGGCGCGAGGACGACCGCGAGGGTGCGCGCACGCGACCTCCCGCCGCGCGCGACGGGGGCCAGAAGCGCGCGCAGCGCGTCGGGGATGCGGCGGGTGCTCATGAGCGGGCCTCCTCGGGTCGGGACGGGCGGGGCGCGGCGAGCGCCTCGGCGGAGGGGATGTCGAGGGCCACGGCCGCATCCGCGGCGCGCGCAGCCGCGGGCTCGGGCGTGCACGCGATCACCGCGCAGCCTCGCGCCCGCGCGACCCGGCGCCATGCGGACACGGTCAGCTCCGCATCCCGGGCGCTGAGCCCCTGCACGAACGGGTCGCCGAGGTCGACCACGGCGACGGCGGGCGCCGCGGCGAGGGCGAGCGCTCCCGACAGGCGGGCGCGCGAGCGGGCGTCGAGAAGGTCGAGGCGACGGTCGGCATGCGTGGCGAGCCCGTGCTCGCCCAGGTAGACGAGGACGTCGGCATCTGCCGCCCCGCGCCAGGCGAGCTCGCGCGCCACCGCCTCCTCCACCGTGAGGGAGCCGTCGACCTCGGCCGCCCCGGTGACGAACCCGATCCCGACGCTGCCGCGCGGGAGGCGGGCGCCGCGACCCCGCGCCCGCGCGAGCTCGACGCTGCGGACGCGCAGGGACCCGGAGGTGGGCCGCACGAGCCCCGCCACCGCGAGCCCCAGGTCGCGCGCGCAGGCCGGGTCTGCCGACAGCAGGGCGGTCACGGCGCCGGGGGCGGCCTCGAAGCTCGCGAACTCGAACGAGCGGTATCCCCCGCGGGGCGCGTAGGCCGCATCGCGGCAGACCACGACGGGGTCCGCCGACGGGCCGTGGGGCGAGCCCGCCTCGGGAGCGCGGGTCTGATCGGTATCGTCTGGAAGCACGGAACAACCTCCCGGTCGGCATGGGACGGAGGAGGGCGCGCGGCGCCGGTCCTATCCTGTCATCTATACCCGCTCGCCGTGCCGATAACCCACCATATGAGGGGGCGCCGGGCCATCGCGGCCCGGCGCCCCCTCGCCATCGCATCCGTCGCGGTCGGTCCCGGCGCCCCTACAGCGCCAGGGCGCGGGCGCGGTCGATGCGCGCCAGGCAGTCGGCGCGGCCGATGAGCTGCATGGTCTCGCCGAGCGGCGGGCTCACCATGGTGCCGCACTCGGCGACGCGCACGGCCTGGAACACCAGGCGCTTCTTCATGTCGAGGGCCTCGGGCAGCGCCTCCAGGGCGGCGTCGATCGCGCCGGCCTCCCAGGCGCCCTCCGGGACCGCCTCCAGCGCCGAGCGGGCGGCGTCCAGCACGGCCCCCATGCCCTCCTTGGCCAGGCCCTTCGCCACGGACTTCTCGTCGTAGGCGAGGGTGTCCGCCGTCGCGAAGACGGGCGCTGCGACGGCCGCGGCGTCCGCGGGCATCTTGGTGCGGGGGCGCACGATGGAGGCGAGCAGGGCCCACCAGGCATCGTCGTGGTCGGCGCGCGCGACGGGCACGCCCGCGGCGGCGAGCTGCGGCAGCGCGATGCCGTCCACGAACGCGTCGTCGTCCATCGCGTTGATGTACTCGGCGTTCATCCAGTCGAGCTTCTTGGGGTCGAAGGTCGCCGGGTTCTTGGAGATGCGCTCGAGCGAGAACTCGCGGGCGAGCACCTCGCGCGGGATCACGGTGGTCTCGCCGTCGAGCGACCAGCCGAGCAGCGCCAGGTAGTTCACGAAGGCGTCGGACAGGTACCCGGCGTCGCGGTACTCCTCGACGCTCGTCGCGCCGTGGCGCTTCGAGAGCTTCTTGCCGTCGGCGCCCAAGATCATGGAGATGTGGGCGAAGGTCGGCACCGGCGCGCCGAGGGCCTCGTAGACCATGACCTGGCGCGGGGTGTTGGAGAGGTGGTCGTCGCCGCGGATGACGTGGGTGATGCCCATGCACGCGTCGTCGACCACGGTCGCGAAGTTGTAGGTGGGCGTGCCGTCGGAGCGGAAGATCACGAAGTCGTCGAGTTCCTTGGCATCGAAGACGACCTTCCCGTGGACGGCGTCGTCGACCACCACGTCGCCGCGGTCATCGGGCACCTTGATACGCAGCGTGTAGGGCTCGCCGGCGTCCATGCGGCGACGCGCCTCGTCGGGGTCGATGTCGCGGCAGCGGCGCTGGTAGCCCTGGAAGGGGTCCTTGCGGGCCTGCGCCTCGGCGCGGTCGGCGGCGAGCTGCTCGGGCGTGCAGAAGCAGGGGTAGGCGCGACCCTCGGCGAGCAGGCGCTCGGCGGCCTCGCGGTACAGCGCCAGGCGCTCGGTCTGCGCGTACGGGCCGAAGTCGCCCCCGACCTCGGGACCCTCGTCCCAGTCGAGGCCCAGCCAGCGCATGGCACGCAGGATGACCTGGGTGTTCTCCTCGGTGGAGCGCGTGGGGTCGGTGTCGTCGATGCGCAGGATGAAGGTGCCGCCGTTGGCGCGGGCGAACGCCCAGTTGTAGATGGCCGTGCGGGCGCCGCCGATATGCAGCTTGCCGGTGGGCGAGGGCGCGAAGCGCACACGGACGTTTGAGCTCATGGATGCTCCTTGCATTCGTCGGGTTCGGAACCCCTGCATTATAGGGCAGGCCGCGCCCGCGTCCGCCCCGGGTCGGGACGATGCGACGGAAGCGACAATTAAACCCGAGTCGGGACCGCGGCGACGGGGGCCGCCGCGCCTGCCGGACCCGTCATCTCCCCGCCGCGCCGCCCTCCGGGGGGATGCGGGCCGGGGCTCACCGCTCGGTGCCGCCGACCACGGGCTCGATATCCCCCTCGGGATGGCCGACGATCGCCTCGAGGGCGAGCTCGAGGCCCCGGACCATGGTGTCCAGCGGCATCGTCGGCGTCCCGGCGGGCAGCTCCGGCGCCTGCTCGGCGGCGTACGGGACGTGGATGAACCCGCCGCGCACGCCCGCGGCCTCGGTCGCGCACAGGTGGAGCAGCGCGTAGAGCACCTCGTTGCAGCAGAAGGTGCCGGCGCTGAAGGACACGGCCGCCGGGATGCCCGCCGCGCGCATCCCCTCCACCATGGCGTGCACCGGCAGCGTCGCGAAGTACGCGTCCGGCCCTCCGGGGACGACCGGGACCCCGCGCGGGCGCGCGCCGTCGTTGTCCGGGATGCGCGCGAGGGCGTAGTTGATGCCCACGAGCTCGGGGGTGATGCGGCTCCGCCCGCCCGCCTGCCCCACGCAGACCACGGCGTCCGGCCGCAGCCCGCGCACCAGGCCGCGCAGCTCCTCCGCATCGCGACCGAACGCGACGGGGAGCGCATGCGCGAGGACCCGCGCCCCCGCCACCTCCGCCGGGAGGCGGCGCACCGCCTCCAGCGCCGGGTTGGCGCCCGCGCCGCCGAACGGCTCGAAACCGGTCACCAGGATCCTCATGGCCTCCGCCATCGCGGCCCCTCCCATCGTGCGCCCCGATGTGGCGACGGACCGCCCCGATCGCGCGACGCATCGCGCCGGGCCCCAGGGCGCGCGGGGCTGCCCGCGCGCGTCGCCACCGTCTGATTATGGCACGGGGCCGCCCCGTGTCCACGGCCGGACGCGGCGCCCCGCCCGGCCGCCGTCC
>NZ_JAQECM010000008.1:0-6489 GCF_027669965.1 Candidatus Collinsella stercoripullorum
CGGTACGGCGCGCGATCCGGCCGCTGCGGCCCCCTCGACGCCCGCAGCGCTCCGCCGCGCCGCCCACCCGAACGGCCGAGCGGCGGCGCGCTGTTCAGCTCTGTCGCCCTTCTGGACGCCGCGCGCCCGGCGGCCGACCCCCGGGCGCGGGCGCTATACTGCTGCCAGACCGCGCCGCGGAACGGCGCATCGAAAGGAGCGTTTCCCATGACCGACAAGCTCTCGCCCCAAGACACCTGCGTGCTCGTGACCGGCGGCGCCGGGTTCATCGGATCCCACACCGTCGTCGAGCTGCTCGAGCGCGGCTACCAGGTGGTCGTGGTCGACGACCTGTCCAACTCGAGCCCCGTCGCCATCGAGCGCATCAAGCAGATCGTGGGCGATGAGGCGGCCGCCAACCTCACGTTCTACGAGGCCGACGTCAACGACCGCGCCGCCCTGGATCGCATCTTCGACGCGCATCCGGTGGACCGCGTGATCCACTTCGCGGGCTACAAGGCCGTGGGCGAGAGCGTCCACAAGCCGCTCGAGTACTACAGCAACAACATCGGCAACACCCTCACCCTGTGCGACGTCATGCGCGCGCACGGCTGCAAGTCCATCATCTTCTCCAGCTCCTCCACGGTCTACGGCGACCCGGACAACCCGCCCGTGACCGAGGCGGACCCCAAGAAGCCCGCCACCAACCCCTACGGCTGGACCAAGTGGATGATCGAGCAGATCCTCATGGACCTGCACACCGCCGACCCCGCGTGGAACGTCGTGCTGCTGCGCTACTTCAACCCCATCGGCGCGCATCCCAGCGGCCTGATCGGCGAGGACCCCAAGGGCATCCCCAACAACCTCGTGCCCTACGTGGCCCAGGTGGCCGTGGGCAAGCGGGAGTGCATCAACGTCTTCGGCGACGACTACCCCACCCCCGACGGCACCGGCGTGCGCGACTATATCCACGTGGTCGACCTCGCGCGCGGCCACGTGAGCGCCCTGGAGTGGATGAACGGCCGCGAGGAGGTCGGCATCTTCAACCTGGGCACCGGCACCGGCTCCTCGGTGCTCGACGTGATCCATGCCTTCGAGAAGGCATGCGGTCGCGAGCTCCCCTACAAGATCTGCCCGCGCCGCGACGGCGACATCGCCGCCAACTGGTGCGACGCCACCCGCGCGCGCGAGGAGATGGGCTGGACCGCCGAGTTCGACATCGACGACATGTGCCGCGACTCCTGGAACTGGCAGTCCAAGAACCCCGACGGCTTCGCCACGGCGTAAACGGGGCGCACGGGACCGGGCCCCTCGGTCCGGACGGATGCCGAGGGGCCCGGGTGCGCGGGGTTTGATACCGCCCCCGCCTTGCCGGTATCATGGGACGGAGCCCGCGCGGCTCCGTCTTTTTTTCGGCAACCTCCAGCAGAAAGCAGGGGCCATGGCAAACGCCTTCGCCGCATACCTCGCCGAGCACCACCGCGACCTCGACGCGTACCTCGACGCCTTCTTCGTCGACAGGACCGACGACGCGGACCTCGACGCCTACCTCTACGCGCCGCTTCGGGAGTTCAGCGAGAACGGCGGGAAACGCCACCGCCCCCTCATCTGCATGCTGGCGGCGCAGGCGACCGGGGGCGACCCCGCGCGCGCCCGCAGCGCGGCCGCCGCGATCGAGCACTTCCAGAGCGCCGCCCTCATCCACGACGACATCGCCGACAAGGGCCGGCTGCGCCGCGGGAAGCCCTGCATGTACCTCACCGAGGGGGTGGGTCGGGCCATCAACTGCGGCGACTACGACCTCACGCTCGCGTGCGACGCGGTCCTGCGCGACCGCGGGCTCGATGACGCCACCAAGCTGCGCGTCATCGGCGAGCTCACCGCCATGATGCAGCGGACGGTCGAGGGCCAGGCGCTCGACCTGGGGTGGGTGCAGGACGGGCGGTTCGACATCACCGTCGACGACTACCTCGTCATGGCGACCCTCAAGACCGCGCATTACAGCGGCGCGGTGCCGCTGGCCGTGGGCGCCATCATCGGCGGGGGCACCGAGGAGCAGGTGGAGGCGCTGCGCAGCTTCGGCCTGGACACCGGCCTCGCCTTCCAGATCCAGGACGACCTGCTGAACCTCATCGGCGACGCGGGCGACAAGGACTTCCGCAGCGACATCACGGAGGGGAAGCGCACCCTCGTGGCCGTGCACGCGCTCGGGTGCGAAGAGCGCCGCGAGGAGCTGGTCGGGCTCCTGACGAGCGGGACGACCGACCCGGCGGACCTCGACCGGGCGGTCGGCATCTTCGAGGAGACGGGGTCGATCGCCTTCGCCCGCGACCGCGCGCTCGCCCTCATAGCCCGCGCCAAGCGGACGCTCGCCGGCATCGCGCTCGACGCGCGGTGCGCGGAGCTCCTGCTCGCCATGGCGGACTTCTTCGTCGAGCGCCTGAGGTAGGCCTGGGTCCCGGGGCCGCTTCGACGGGCCGCTCGCCGCGCGGGCGGCGGACCGTGTGAGCGGCGGGCATCCGGGACCGCCCTCGCGCCGCCCCGGCGCGCGCCGCCTCCCGCCGACATGGAACGGGCCCCTCCGCCGCGGCGCTCGAGACCGCGTCGGAGGGGCCCGTCATCCGTTCGGGGACTCCGCGTGTCAGGCGAACAGCAGGCTGTGCGCGATGAGCGCCGCCGCGACCACGGCGAACAGCGCGAGCGACGCCAGGGCGCCGCGGTCCTCGCGCAGCGGCGTGACCTCGGCCTCGCGGCCGTCCTCCATCACCATGACCCCACCCAGGCTCTTCAGCATCTCTCATCACCTCTCAACACGGCGTGCGACCTCCAGTCTACGCCCCCAATGAAAAGGGGGCGTAAAGCCCCCGTCAGCACGCTGCCCCCGAGCCGCGGCGTCCGGCGCCGCGGCCCCACCGCCGCTACCTCCCCGCCGTGCGGGCCATGTGGCGCCGATAGAGCACCGTGCCCGCGGCGAGCAGGACCGCCGCCACCGCCACGACGGCGATGGCGAGCCCGTAGTCGCCGCTGCCGAAGGCGGAGGCGGCCGCCGTCGAGGTGACCACCGAGGGGATCGTGCCGACCGTCGAGATCAGCAGCACCGCCGGGTACCGCATGCGGGTGAGCCCCGCGAAGTAGGTCAGGAAGTCCTTGGGCGTGCCGGGGATGAGGAAGACCACGAACATCGCGAGCTCCACGCGGCGCGCGTCCTGCAGCCAGCGGAAGCGCTCGAGATGCGAGCGGTCGAAGAACAGCCCCACGACCCTCCATCCCCACGCGCGCACCGTCCAGTAGATCAGGCTGCGCGCGAGCGCGCTCGCCGCCAGGCACAGCAGCGTCCCCTCGAGGAAGCCGAACGCGTAGCCGCTCGCCAGCTCGATCGGCTCGCCGGGCAGGAAGGCGAGGATCACCTGCAGCATGTTGATGCCCACCATGGCGAGGCGTGAGAGCACCGCGTGCTCCGCCACGAACGTGCGCACCGCGCCGGCGTCGGCGAGCCATGCGAGCGCCTGGGGGACGTAGCGCCAGCAGGCGATGCCTATCGCCGCCAGCGCCAGCACGGTCGCGGCCACCACCGCGACCCGCGCGCGGCGCAGCCCGGCATCGGGGTCCGCGGGCGCCTCCCGCCGCGGGGAGGGCGCCGGGACGCCTCCTGCGGGCAGGCGCTCAGCCGCGCCGGCCCCGGCCCCGCCGTCCGCCTCGAAACGGTTGTCGAAATCCTCGTACATGGTCACACCTCGAATCTCACCGTGACGACCGCGCCGCGGCCGTCGGCGTTCGCGAGCTCGACCGCGCCCCCGTGGAGGCGGGCGAGCGTCTGGACGATATTCAGCCCCAAGCCGAAGTGCTCGGCGCTCTTGGCCTCGCCGAAGAACGGCTCGCATCCACGACGCAGCGCCTCGGGGGTGAAGCCGGGCCCGTCGTCGGACACCCGCAGCGCCAGCAGTCTGCGGGGCCCCTCCCCCGTCCCGGAGCCGTCTTGGCGGCAGCCGTCGGGAGCGGGGGCGGCCGCATCCCCGGCGGAATCGGCGCCGGGGGCCACGGGGGCGTCCTCGAGCGCGAGCGACACCTCGATCCGCTCCCCCGCATGCCCGCACGCGTTGCTGAGCAGGTTGTCGAGGACCTCCTCGACCAGGGACCGGTCGACCAGCAGGCGCATGCCCTCGGGGAGCCGCACCGCATCCGTATCGACCGCGAGCTCCGGCGCGCGGGCGGACACGTAGGCGCGGGCCTGCCCGGCCAGGTCCCGGGCGAGCTCCGGGGCGTCGACCTCGGAGCGGACGACCTTGCGGTCCTCGAGCCGCGCGATGCCGCTCATGGCCGTGGCGTACGACTCGAGCCGCCCCACCTGGCCGGCGATCGTGCGCAGCGCATCGGGGTTCGGGGCCTCCCCGTGCTCGGCGCGCATCTGCGCCATCTCCACCGTGCCCTTGAGCACGGTGACCG
The DNA here is from genome assembly GCF_027669965.1 of Candidatus Collinsella stercoripullorum. Taxonomy (NCBI): domain Bacteria; kingdom Bacillati; phylum Actinomycetota; class Coriobacteriia; order Coriobacteriales; family Coriobacteriaceae; genus Collinsella; species Candidatus Collinsella stercoripullorum. The sequence continues at coordinate 4,423 of NZ_JAQECM010000008.1, forward strand.
GCGTGCGCAGGTCGTGGGCGAAGGCGGCGTTCAGGCGGCGGCGCTCCTCCGCGGTGCGCCACAGCTCGCGCTGCGAGCGCACCAGGGACGCCCGCATACGCTCGAACGCCCTCGCCAGGCCTCCCAGCTCGCGCCCGGCGACCTGCGGCATCTCGAAGTCGAGGTCCTGCCGCGCCACGCGGTCGGTCGCCATGCGCAGGGCGTCCGAGGGGGCCTCCAGGCGCGTGCGGTAGAAGCGCCGGAACAGCGCGATCGCGAAGACGCCGAGGTACAGGAACGGGGACAGGCCGGCGGCGATCCTCAGCGCCATGCCGGCGCCCGTGGCGTAGGCCCCGTCGTCCTGCGAGACGTAGTAGCCCACGTTCGAGACGAGCATGCCCTCGCCCAGGCTCCCCTCGGCGATGACCTGGTCGTTGCGGACGCGGGTCGCGCGCTCCCGCGCATCGTAGGCCGCCAGGTCGTCCGGGTCGACCGGATCATCGCGGTAGGGGTTCCCGTCCGCCTCGATGTAGTCCTCCTCCGTGTAGTTCCCGCCCCAGTCGTAGACCGTCAGGGTGTCGTCGGTGCGCACCATGTCCATGGTCGCGTAGCCGACGCGGACGCCGTCGTTCCACCCGCCGGCGATCACGACGTCGACGGAGGAGCCGTTGAGCACCGAGGAGTCCGTGAAGCCGATGAAGACGAACTGGTCCGTCCCGTTCAGGTCCATCGCCGACGCCGGCACCAGCTCGTCGTTGCGCGCATCGTAGATGTAGGGGCCACCGTTGACCTCCAGACGCGAGGCGCGGGCCTCCCCGTCGATGCGGTAAAAGGCCTCCATGAGCACGGTGATGGTGGCGAGCGAGAAGGCGAGGGACGCGACCGCCCAGATGGCGACGAAGCAGAAGAACGCCCGCATGATGGGCAGGCCGCGCCACCAGGCCCGCAGGCGCTCGAGCGGGCGGCGGGGGGACCGGGCGCTCATCGCGCGCCCCAGCGGTAGCCGACGCCCCAGAGCGTCTCGATCGGGTCGATGCCCGCGCCCGCCTCGGCGAACTTCTTGCGCACGCGCCTGATGTGCTCGCGGACGATGGCCGGGTCCCCATCGGCGCTCCATCCCCAGACCTGCTCGTAGATGAAGGTCCGGTCGTACACGCGCCCGGGTTTCTTGGAGAGCAGCGCCACGATGTCGAACTCGGTGCGCGTGAGGTCGAGTCCGCACGGCTCGCCGCCGTCGGCGGGCATCACCTCGACCGTGCGCTGGGCGTAGTCGATGGACACGCCGCCGTCGAAGCGGACGAGCACCGACGAGTCGTCGCGGCGGGACTCGCGCGCCAGATGCGCCTTCACGCGGCTTCCGAGCACCGGCAGGGAGAACGGCTTGAGCACGTAGTCGTCCCCGCCCGCGGCGAACCCGTCGAGCTGGTCGGCATCCTCGACGCGCGCGGTCAGGAAGATGATGGGGCAGCTCACCTGGGCGCGGATGCGCCGGCAGACCTCGAAGCCGTCCATGCCCGGCATGTTCACGTCGAGCAGGACGAGGTCGAAGGGGCGGCCGGCGGGCGCCAGGGACGCCTCCACGGCGGCGAGGACCTGCGGGCCGCTCGTGGCGACCGCGGTGCCGAACCCCTCCATGCGGAAGAACTCATCGAGCATGTAGGCGATGGCCGCCTCATCGTCCACGATGAGCAGCCGATCCGTATGAGCCATCGTTCCTCCCGTAAGATCGGGCTTCCGAGCGCCCGCGCGCGGGGGCGCGCATCTTTCCACGTCATATGGTGGCAGGCCTCTGTCAACAAACTTCCTACCTATCGGTAATTATTTCGGCTCCATCGCGGATCCGGATGGTCGGCGTATGTTTTCAACCGCGCACCACAGGGCGCGCCGCCCGGCGGCGCCGACGTGCGGCCCCAGCCGCGGCGCGCCCTCCGGCAGGGGCGGCCCGGCCGGGCGCGCCCCGACGGGGCACCGCCATAGCCGGCACCCCGCCGCCGGAGCCCCGACATGACCGGACGGCCCCGACCGCGGCGCGCATCGTTTCTATGTTGAACTCGCACGTGCCGACCTGTGGCGGGGGGGGGGGCCCGC